>JAJZVE010001008.1 GCA_021845835.1 Pseudomonadota bacterium
TCGCGGCCGCGCTTGAGAAACAGCCGCGTGGACAGGCCCGGCGGCGGGCCGGAATAGGATTGCGGCTCGTCGCGCCAGGTCATCAGGGTGTTGAAGATATGTGCGCCGAAACTGCTCTCGGCGGCATGGCCGCTTGCGCGATGCTCGGCGCGCACCAGCGTGTGCAGCCAGCCATCCGCTTCGCCGCCGTCGCGGAAATCATAGACCAGATCCGCATGCCCGCCTTCGGCCAACGCATCGTCCGGCAGGATGTCATCGAGATCGACCGCGACGTTGTGATCGCGCTTCAGGCAGCCGAGGAAATGCTCGGCCACTTTGCTGCCGTCGCGCGCAAAGATGTCGAGCCGAACCGGCAGCGTCGCCTGGGTCGTCGCCATCGGCGTCGGCTGGATCAGCGTGCGGTAGCGCGACCGTGGCAACACCGGCACGGGCAGCAGATAGCCGCGGCCAAGTTGCGGCGGCAGGCGGGCGATGTTCGGGTCGGGGCGCAGGTCGGCTCGTTCGACATTGGCGTGGGCAATGCGCGTGCGCCCTTCGCGGACGACCTCGTAGCGCGGCCGCACGATATGCCGGCCGCAGCGCAACTCGATCTGCGCCGGCCAGTGGAGTCCGGGCAGCAATTCGGCAATATCCAGCTCCTCGCTGGCGAACGGCGGGATCACGCGCGGGAACGCAACCGGCTGTTCCGCCCCCATGCGGTCGAGCGCGATGGTGCCGGCCGGGATCGGCACGGCATGGCTGTTCTGCACCCACAGCACCACGCGCTCGTCCGGCATCGGCGCCGGAATGCCGGCATAGCGTTCCGACGGCCAGGCATTGGCGTCATGCGTACAGGACAGGCTGCGGTTGTCGCCAGCGCCAAACGTGTCCAGGGCATATTTCACCACGTCATGCCCGGCCGCGCCGACGACATGCACGAACAACTGCCCGGCAAATTCCGGCAGGCCGAAGCGCGCCCGCACATCCCCGCTGTCGATGGCGATGCCGCCCGCGCCCACCGGCACCGCCTCCTCCCATGTCGCCAGCACGGCTCCGTCGGCGTCATACAGCCGCAGCCACAGCCGCACCTCCCGCGCGCCATAGCCGGCCCAGTAATTCGCCGTGACCAGCCGCGTGGACAGTCCGCCCTGCTCGCGGAAGAAACTGAAGTTGGTTGCGAAATTCAGCCGGTCGAGATAGCGGCGCGGATTGGTCAGCAGCCGCTCCGGCAGCTTGATCGCGTCCAGGGTCGCCAGGGTTGCACCCTCGGGCAGCAACGGTTGCACCCACGTCGCAACTCGACCGGCATCGAACGACGCCAGCAGCACGCTGCGCGCGCCGCCGCGCGGCAGGTCGGTCAGCGGACGCACCTCATGCCCCGCCCGGAGGCTGCCGATCGCGGACACATCCTGCACATAAATCCCCGCCAGTTCCGGCCGCGTCGGCGAGAGGGCGAGCAGCGGGGCGGCCACGCCCTCGTTATCGACGATCGCGATGGGTTGCGGCAGAGAGGCATAGAGACGTTCGATGGCTTCGGCGGCCAGCGGATGCGCCAGCGCCTTGTACAGCACGTTGCCCCCGGCGCGGGCGTCGAACGTCGTGATATCCAGCATTGGCGTCCCCTAGTAGCCGAAGCGGCGGCACATCTCCGCAGCTACGTCCGGCGTATCGTCCAGCCGGGCGGCCGGCCAGTGCGCGAACCTGCCCTGATAGAGCCGCACGCGCCCATCGTCGATCAAGCCCGACAGGAACTTTCCCCCGCGCCGCGACCGGCCCGGCAGTTCCGCCACCATCACCGGCGCCTCGGTCGCCACCGCCTCGGAGATCATGGACACGCTGTCCATGGTCACCACGATCGCATCGGCGCAGGCCAGCATGCCAAAATAGGGGTTCTCGCCGCTGCCGTCCCACACCATGGCGCCGAGCGGCTCCAGCGTCTGCTGGAACAGCCTCACCACCGCCGGATCGGTGCGGCGGGAGGGGGTCAGCACCAGCCCCACCCGGTCCCGCTGCATCATCCCGGCCAGCTCCGCCGCCAGCGCGGCGCCGACCGGGGCATCCAGCCGGAACCGCCCGTTGGCCCCGCCGACCAGCACCGCGACCAGCGGGCGCGGCAGATGCGCAAAGCGCGGCCCCCAGACCTGCGCCGCCTCCGCCAGCCGCGCCGGGGTGACCCGATGCAGCGCGGTGCGGGTGACAATGACGTTGGGGCCGGTGATCTCGTCATGCCGGCCGACGATGATCAGGTCGAAGCGGCGCAGGTTCATGCGCGGATGCTGCACGATGACTCCGCGCACCAGCCGCTTGAGAGACGCCACCACCGACGCCGCCTTGCCGCCGGCGCCGATCAGCAGTTCCGGCAACGGCGGCGCCAGCGCCTCCGGTGCGATCGCGGTGCGTGGCGAGGGCCAGAACGCGGCGGGCACGTGGCGCCAGATGCCGAGCGGACGCACCACGCGCCGCTCCGTCGCAAGGCCGGCCGCTTCGGCCAGTCCCACGGCCTGCGACAGCAGGCCGGCGTAATCCTCGGTCAGAATCCAGGTTGCGGACGGTTTCATGCGCCGGGTCATCGACCGCCCGGCCGGCGGCGTCAATGCGCGCGGCTCATGTCCTGCCCGGCGCGGGGCAGCGCGCTTCGTGACCAAGTGTTGCATAATGGGCGCGCTTGGCTGCGTACATGGCCAGGTCGGCCCGCCGGGTCACCG
>JAJZVE010001009.1 GCA_021845835.1 Pseudomonadota bacterium
TGCAGCGCGCCGAAGGTGGGCCGCAGCTGCACCAGCCGCCCGCTGGCCAGGTCGTCGCCGACCATGTGCGCCGGCATGTTGCCCCAGCCGAGTCCCGCCCGCAGCAGCGCGTGCTTGGCGCCGAGGTCGCCGAGTCGCCAGGTGCGCAGCGACAGCACGCCGAAATCCTGCCCCTCGGTCAGCTTCGAGCGGTCGGACAGCACGAGTTGCGTATGCTCGTGGAACGCGGCCGCCGGCAGCGGCGGGGGCAGCTGCGCGAGCGGGTGGCCGGGCGCGACCACCGGGATCAGGTCGATATGCCGGATCAGCCGCCGTTCCAGCCCGCCGACGCGGATGCCCATCGGCCCGCTGATGCCGAGCGTGCAGGTGCCGTCCAGCACCAGCTGCACCACGCCCCCCAGCGCCTCCACGCGCAGGCGCAGGGCGACGGTGGGGAAGGCGCGGGCGAAGGCGTCCAGGGCGGCGACGAGGTCGTCGGTGGGGAACATCACGTCGGCGGCCAGCGCCACTTCCGCCTCCAGCCCGGCGGTCAGGCCGGTGGCGCGGGCGCGCAATTCGTCGATGATGCCGGCGATCCGCCGCGCATCGGCCAGCACCGCCCGCCCGGCCTCGGTCAGCACCGGCCGGCGGTGGCCGCGTTCGAACAGCGTCAGGCCGAGTTGCGCCTCCAGGTTGGCGATGCCGTAGCTGACCACGGATTGCGCCCGGTTCAGCCGCCGGGCCGCGCCCGAGAAACTGCCCGCCTCGGCGACGGCGAGCAGCACGCGCAGCTGGTCGAGCGTGGGGGTGCCGGCGGTCATATCGATCTGTTCGATGGTTGCAATCGACGGATTCCGGATTTGCTGGATGCTACGACCGGCTTATGTCAGCCGCAAGCGGGGCGGTGCCCCGGCAACGGACGGAGGATTGCATGGCCACCAATGTGCTGATCGCGTTCTATTCCCGCAACGGCTCCACCGAGGCGCTGGCGAAGGCCGTGGCCGAGGGGGCGCAGGCCGCCGGCGCCGAGGTGCGGCTGCGCCGCGCCCGCGACATCGTCGGTCCCGAGGTGATGGCGCAGGTGCCGGGCTGGGCCGACAACGCCAAGCGGATGGACGCGCTCTATGCGGCGCCGACGCCTGAGGATATCGAGTGGGCCGATGCCGTCGTGTTCGGCACGCCGACCCGCTACGGCAACACCACGGCCGAGCTGAAGGCCTATATCGACAGCCTCGGCGGCGTCTGGTTCCAGGGCAAGTTCAACGGCAAGGCCGGCGCGGCCTTCTGCGCCACCATGGGCACGCATGGCGGGGCGGAGAGCACGGTGCTCTCGCTCTACAACGTGATGGCGCATCTCGGCCTCATCATCGTGCCGACCGGCTATGCCGACCCGATCATGTTCCAGGCCGGCACGCCCTATGGCGCGCATGCCGCGGTCGATGGCCAGCACGTGACGGCGCCGCCGGCCAACGACCTGGAGGTGGCGCGCTACCAGGGGCGTCGGGTAACTCAGGTGGCCGCGGCGCTGAAGACGCTGCGCGGCTGACAACCAGCACGGGGGTATTCCCAATGAACGGATCGAACGGCAACGAGGCGCTGCTGACGGCCATCGGCCGGGTGCTGCTGGCGGCGATCTTCCTCTGGGCGGGCTTCGGCAAGCTGATGGCGCCCGGCCCGACCATCGGCTACTTCGCGCATGTCGGCCTGCCGATGGCCCCGGCGGCCTACGCGGTGGCGCTGGTGGTGGAACTGCTCGGCGGCCTCGCGCTGCTGGTCGGCTTCCAGACCCGCATCGTCGCGGCGGTGCTGGCGCTGTTCTGCCTGTTCACGGCATTCGCCGTGCACGGCTTCGCCGACCAGGGCAACGCCATCAATGCCATGAAGAACATCGCCATGACCGGCGGCTTCCTGTTCGTCATCGCCCATGGCGCGGGGGCGTTCAGCATCGACGCCATGCGGCGGCGCTCGGCACTGTCGCACCAGCCGGCCTGACCGCTTCGGCCGCCGCGCCCGGTTCGCGTTGGACCGGGCGCGCGCGCGCCGCTAGTGTCCCGCCAACTCTGGCGCGGGACTCTGATGATCTGCCCCTTCTGTCAAGCCGACCTGGACCCGAAGACCCTGTCCTGCCCACGCTGCGGCGCGGTGCATCCGTCGGGCGGCGGCGGCACGAACTGGCTCGGGATGGGGCTGCGCACCGGGCTGGTCAGCGCTGCCCTGCTGTTCGTCGCGACCCTGATGCTGGTGACCTGCGTGCTGGGCCACGTGCCGCGGTCAGGCCTGTCCCCTGACATGAAATCGGCTCAGGCGCAGCGTGCCTTGCTGCTGATGATGCAGCACCGGCAGCAGTCCCAGAACCCGACCCGCTAGCGGGCGCCGCATCCGGCGCTGCTGCGGCCGACGCAAGGGGCTTCCGGGACGCCACAAAATCCGCTTGAGTGACGGTTGTACGTCGTTGCCCGCCCGGACCGGGCGGCGTTTCCCGCGAGAGAAGGATCCAGACATGAAAACCCGCATCGTGGCCGCCGCCTGTGCCGCCGTCCTGGCGGCCCTGCTCGGCGCCGGCCGGGCCGACGCCAAGACCCTGGTCTATTGCTCGGAAGGATCGCCGGAAAACTTCAACCCGATGATCAACACGACCGGGACCACGTTCGACGCCAACAAGCCGGTCTATAACCAACTGGTGCAGTTCAAGCTCGGCACCACC
>JAJZVE010001010.1 GCA_021845835.1 Pseudomonadota bacterium
GGATATTCCTACGACTCGAACCGACGGCCCACCCGCTCGCGGAGGTGACGACCGACGCCGACGGCCGCTTCGCGCTCGTGCCGAGCGCTGCGGCGCTGCTCGCGCGCCCCGGTTTCCGCGTGGAATTCGCCGGCAGCGACAGCTACCGGTTGAGTACGGCGTCGTCGCCCTGAAGCCAGCCGTCTGTCGGCCCGATCCTGGGCGCATGGAACCCGGACGGGTCGCGTGACGCCCGGCGCAGCGGGGGCATCCAGGGAATGCCGCGTTCTGGACAATCCGATGTCATATGGTAGAGCAACGTGGCGGATGCTGCGCTGCGGGCATTTCCGCCCGTGCGCCGGTCCGCCCAACGGCAGGAACGCGCGGATGAGACGAGGCGTCGGAACGGCCGGGACAGGCGAAGTTTCGCCGGCCCGGAGAGGTCCCTCCGGTCCGAACGGCGGGAGCATGCCGGGATGCTAGTCGGCCATGTAGATCAGCTTCTGCCGAACGTCGTCAGCGGCTGGGCGGCGGATACCGATGCGCCCGAGGCGATCGTCTCCGTGCTCATATACGTGGACGATCATCGGTTGGCGGCGGTGGCCTGTGACAGGGAGAGGCCAGACCTGCATGCACGCTCGGACCTGGCTGGCAATCTGCGGCATGGCTTTCGCTTCGAATTCTCGCAGCCCCTCAATCTCGATCGGGTCGGACGGGTAACTGTCCGTTTCGCGCGCTCCGGAGCGGTTCTGACCGACGGAAAGCGCGCGGGGGGGCGTCGCCAAAGCCTCGCGCCGATCCTCGTGACGGCGCCGGCGCGGTCGGGAACGACCTTCCTCATGGGCCGGCTTGCAAAATCGCCGCGGATATGCGTGGCAGGCGTCCCGCCCTACGAAGTCCGTCTGCTGGCCTACTGGTCTTACGTGTACCGCACGCTGACGGCGGACGCTGACAGCGCATCGACGCATCGCGATCGCCTTGAAGGCGACGGGCTGCACGTCGGATCAAATCCGTTCTCCCACGATGACTACGCGGGCGCCTTCAGCGCTCCGGGCCTTGCCGAAGAATATTTCACACGCTTCGCCCCTGAAGCGGTGGCGGACCTCGTCCGCACTGTTGTCGGTGAGTATTACCTGCGCGTGCAGGACGACAAAGACAAGCAGGACGCGATCTTCTTCGCGGAAAAGAGCAATAATGTCGATCGCCTTGGCCGCGTCATGTCTCGTTTGTTATATCCTAGACTTAAGGAAATAGTCATAATTCGCGACCCGCGTGATATTTTTTGCTCTCGAACCGCATTCTTCCATGAGAGTGCGGAAAACGCCTTTGAAGACGTCGGAAACTCCTGCCGGGAAATGCTGCGTATCTGGCGAAATGCGATCGGGCAGGAGATTTTTCTGAAGTATGAAGACCTGATAGCCGACAATTCTGACTCGTTTACGAAGCTGTCGGGCTTTCTGGGTGTCGCGGATCTCGCAAGGCGAGACGTCGAGCGCGAGAACGCACTGTTCCAGGTCCATGCCACCAGCAAGTCTCCAACAGATTCCATCGGTCGCTGGAGGGATTTGCCGGCTGACGTCGCCGGGCGCTGCAACGCAGCCTGGGAGGAATTTCTCGATACGTTCGGCTATGAACGCTGACCCGGGCGTTCGTCCTCTGCCGGCGCCTGCAGCGTCTCCCCCGGCGTGACCACCAGATAGGGCCGCAGCTCCAGCCGCTCGACCGCCCCCGCCAGCAGCCGCTTGTCGGCCACCTCCGACACCTCGGCCGGCGCGGTGGCGTTGGGGTGGATCAGCCGCAGCGTCACCCCCTCGAACAGCGCGATCGCCCAGTGCGGCACCTCCCACGTCAGGGTGAACGCGCGCTCCACCTCGGCCACGCCGACGATCACGCCGTTGACCGCGACAATCAGCGCCTGCCTGGGCAGGCGCGGCGGACGGACATGCGGCACCACGCTCAGCGACAGCACATAGCGCGCCGCCGGCGGCGGGCGCGGCACTTCGACGAAGCTCTCCAGCCCCACCATCCAGCGGAACCGCGCCTCCGGCTCCGACCAGCCGCCGCGGGTCAGGCCGGGGGCGTTGCCGCCGGCGCCGAACTCGATCACCACGTCCCCGTCCATGCCGAACCCTTCGGACCTGCCAGCAGGGGCATCGCGATAGGTCGGCGCGGGCGCGCAAGTCAAGCGTCGGCGGCGCTGGCGCCGGGGACCGGGCACCGCGAACGCGACGGCGCGCCCGCCCATGTCCCACCCCGCGCGCGTGCAGGCGCCGGCCGCGTCGGCGTCCATGACCGCGCGAATCCGCAGCCCCTGGCGTCGTCCCGCGCCGCCTCGTGGACAAACAGGCGCAGATGAACCAAGTCCGACCGGCTGGTCGGTCTTGCCTCTACGACCCCGGCGAGGTGTGTGACGGGGACGCCGCGGAAGCGCCGCTGTTCCGCGCGCTCGCCGACGACCGGGTGGCAACCGTCAACATCCACACTGCGCGTCCCGGCTGCCTGCTGTGCCAGGTGGTGCGGACCTGACGCCGCCATGATGCCGGGCACCGGGCGGCATCCGGGCGTTCGGTGCATTTGTGCCCTGGCTGGCCGCGAACGCCGCAACCGGACTCATTCCGCTTGCGGGGTAGGTTGCTTTCGGTATCCAATATCCTGGTCAGCGTCGCACGTCGCCGGCGGCATCACCGGCGGGAGGAAGC
>JAJZVE010001011.1 GCA_021845835.1 Pseudomonadota bacterium
ACGCGCACGCGCGCTGCCGCAGCGTACTGCGCGCGGCGGTTGAGATGTTCGGCGCCGGCGCGGCCGGCGACGTGGCGCTGGCGCAAGTGCCGCTCGATATGCTGGAGCATCCGGCCGAACTCGCCCTGATCCGTCGGCTGGTGGCCTGGCCGCGCACCGTGGAAGCCGCGGCGCTGGCCCGCGAGCCGCACCGAATCGCGTTTTTTCTCTATGATTTGGCGGCTGACTTTCATATGCTATGGAACCGGGGCAAGGACGATGCTGCGCTGCGGTTCCTGGTCGCCGACCGCCCGGCGGAGACGCTGGCGCGCCTGGCGCTTGTTGCTGCGACGGCGATCGTGATCCGCTCCGGTCTGGCGGTGATGGGGGTGGACCCCGTCGAGGAGATGCGGTGAGAGCACGGATCGAGCCTGTGGCAGTCGGCGAGGACCTGGACATTCCCATGCCGGCAATGACGCCGGCCTATCGGATGGGCGCGCAGCGGCGGGGGGTAGCGATGGACCCTGCAACCCGGCGTCTGGCAATTTTCGCCGCCGGCATCGGCGGGGCGCTGGTGCTGCTGGTCGGCGTGTGGTCGTTCACCGGCCACCACCATGCCGGCGTGCCGGTGATCGAGGCGGACAGCCGCCCGCTGCGCGTCAAGCCGGCCAATCCGGGCGGATTGCAGGTGGCGGGCGCGAACGACTCCATTCTGTCCGGCGAATCGGACGCCACCACGGCGGCGATGGCGCCGCCGCCGGAAACCCCCGCCCCGCAGGCGCTGAAGGCCGAGGAGCAGGCCGCCGCCGTCGCTGCGGTGCCGCCGCCGCCCGCCGCCGCGCCGCCGCAGGCCGTCGAACCGCCCAGGCCGGTCGCGGCGCCCGAGGCGAAGCCGAAGCCGGTCCCGCTCACCCCGCCCGTGGCACCGCGACCGGCCGTGATGGCCAGCGCCAGGCCGGCACCCGCGCATTCCGAGCTGGGCGTGGCCGCCAGACCCGTTGCGGGCGGCGCCGTGGTGCAGTTGGCGGCACTGGAGTCGGAAGACGCCGCCAAGGCGGAATGGCGGCGGCTGGAGCATCGCTACGGCGACCTGCTCGGCGGCCACGCGCCGGTGTTTTCGCGCGTCGAGCATGCCGGCAAGACGTTCTGGCGCGTCCGCACCGCCGGCTTCACCGACGCGGCGCAGGCGGTGCTGTTCTGCCAGCGCGTGAAGGAGAAGGGCGGCGGCTGCTCGGTTGCCAGTTTCTAGGGCGGCGATCCTCGGCATCGCCGGCCCGGCGCTGACCGGGGGCGAGGCGGCGCTGTTCCGTGCGCACCCGCCCGCCGGCGCCATTCTGTTCCGCCGCAACGTCGAACATCCGGCGCAACTGCGCGCGCTGACGGCGTCGCTGCGCGAGGTGCTGGCGGAGGGCGCGCCGATTTTGGTCGATCAGGAAGGCGGGCGGGTGGCCCGGCTGCGCCCGCCGCACTGGCGCGCGCATCCGCCGGCGGGCGATATCGGCGCACTGCACGCGCGCGACCCGGCGGCCGGGCTGCGCGCCGCCTGGCTCAACGGCGCGCTGATCGGGCTCGATTGCGCCGATGCCGGCATCGACATGGCCTGCGCCCCGGTGCTCGACCTGCGCCATCCCGGCGCGCATGACGTGATCGGCGACCGCAGCTTCGGGCCTGATCCGCACGCGGTTGCGGCCCTTGGGCGGGCGCTGGCGGACGGGCTGCTGGCCGCCGGCGTGCTGCCGGTCGCCAAGCACGCGCCGGGACACGGGCGGGCGCGGGCGGACAGCCATCTCGCCCTGCCGGTGGTGGACGCGGCCGAGCTCGGCGACGATATCCTTCCCTTTGCCGCCAACGCTGATCTTCCGGTGATGATGACCGCGCACATCCTCTATCCCGCGCTCGATCCCGACCGTCCCGCAACGCTGTCGCCGCGCGTGGTGCGGGAGGTGATTCGCGGGCGCATCGGCTTCGGCGGACTGCTGCTGTCCGACGACCTCGCCATGCAGGCACTGTCCGGCACGCCGGCGGAGCGGGCGCTGGGCGCGCTCGCCGCCGGCTGCGACCTTGCGCTCTATTGTCCGGGCGATGCCGCCGGCAACGCGGCGGTGCTCGACGCCTGCCCGCCCATGTCCGACGCCGCGGCGGCGCGGCTCGGCGCGGCACGGGCGCTGGCGGCGGCGAAGCGCCAGACACTCGACGGCACGGCGCTGGCCGCCGAGCGCGTGCGGTTGCTCGGCGCATGACCGGCCTCGTCCTCGACTTCCTGCTCGCCGTGGTGCCGACCATCCTCGCCATCACGCTGCACGAGGCGGCGCACGGCTATGCCGCGCTGGCGATGGGCGACGACACGGCGCGGCAGGCGGGGCGGCTGTCGCTCAACCCGCTGGCGCATGTCGATCGCTTCGGCACCATCATCCTGCCCGGCTTCCTGCTGGTCTCGCAGCTACTGGCGTTCGGCCGCGTCGGCTTCATGTTCGGCTGGGCCAAGCCGGTGCCGGTCTCCGCCTGGAAGTTCCACGACCCGCGGCGCGGCATGATGGTGGTGGCGGCAGCCGGGCCGGCGATGAACTTCCTGCTCGCCTGGATCGGCGCGGTGCTGCTGCATGTCGTGCCGTTCCTGCGCGGCGCGGCGCAGGGCGTGGCGCTGCAGTTCCTGTTCTATTTCATGCTCGCCAATATCGTGCTGGGCGTCTTC
>JAJZVE010001012.1 GCA_021845835.1 Pseudomonadota bacterium
GGCCCTCCGGCCGGCACCCAGCACCAGCAGGCGGCGCCGGAACAGGCCGCGCCGGCGCAGCGCGTAGAAGCCGATGCGCGCCAGCGCCGCGCTTGCCGTGCCGCAGCCGAAGGCGGCGAAGAACAGCCGTGCCTGGTCGCCGGCCGGCGCCCCCAGCAGCGCCAGCAGCACGAGCGCCGCGAAGCAGCCGAGTCCGGTCGCAAGCGGCAGGCGGCCGAGCGCCTTGCGCGTCTCCAGGATCATGTCCCGGCGATACAGGCCGAGCACATAGAGCATGGCCAGCGCGGCGGACGGATAGACCAGCCGCTCCAGCCCACCGATCAGCACCGATTGCGACCACAGCCCGGTCACCGCGAGCAGCGCCGGCCAGCAGATTGCGATGATGCTGAGATCGAGCAGGAACAGCGCGAAGCTGGGCGGCGGTCCCGGCAGCCGCAGCGATGCGGACGGGATCTGACCGGAGGCGATGCCCTTCGCCGGGGTGCTGGCCGCCGCGTGCCGGTCCCTCTCCAGCGTTGCCGGACTTGGCCGGCCGGCATTGCCGATCGCGCTCATCCTGCCTGACACCGGCTCCCTTCCCCGACGACGCAGAAATTACAACGAAACTACAACGATTTTCCGCACAGCGTCGGCCTCCGTGGCCTGGCTGCCACGTCCCGTGATCGCATCCCTCGCACCCGACCGGCCGCCCCCGTGGATGCCGTCTTCGAAACGGCACCGGCCGGATGAACAATCTGACACGCATCATGCACCGGCGGCCGTATCAAATCAAGACATTACCGAAACGGCATGTCTGCAACACAGAAACGATATGTGCAGGATCACATCGGTCGCCAACCCGGTCACGCGCACGGCAGGGTATCGACCGGCCTGGGGCCGCGGCGGCGTGTGCCTGTTCCGACGAGTGCCGGACACTCCCAAGGAACGCGCGCGGCCACCTCGCGGCCGAGCGACCAGGGATGCACGTTTCGGCTGGCCGCGATCACGCGGCATGGCGGAAGTGATCGCCGTCTCCCACGGCAGGGATCCAACCGGCCGCGATGAGCCGGGGGGTGCGTCGCCGCATGCTGGATGCCATGGTCGGAGCGGCGGGATTTGAACCCACGACCCCCAGTCCCCCAGACTGCGCCCAACCTGTCATCCGAAACGTTGGAAGCACTCGTTAACCCTCATTGCCCCTTGAAACCCAAGCTTCAAGGCCGCATGTCCCGCCAGCGCACCAGTCCAAGCCACCTTACGCTGTCGTAATCCACTGCTTCCAGTCGGCGCGGTTGCTTCCAGGGCGCTTCCAGTTGGCGGGCAGTCGCAGGGCGGCATGAGCGAAACGACAAGGTTCACCAAGACGACGGTCGCGCGGCTGGCCTGTCCGCCCGACCGGGCCGAAGCGTTCTATTGGGCCGAAGAACCGCATGGGTTCGGCCTGCGATGCCTCGCATCCGGGGCGCGGCGCTACATCGTGCAATACCGCACGAAGGCCGGCGCGCAGCGGCGCGTGTCGCTCGGTGATCCCAAGGACGTGAAACTGGACGCGGCACGGGAAAAAGCGCGCGACATTCTCGCGCAGGTTCGGCTCGGCGGCGACCCGCAGGGCGAGCAGCAAGCCGCACGCAAGCAGGCGCGCGAGGCCGTGCGCGTCGGCGAGCTGATCGAGAGCTACCTTGCGGTGGCGAAGAAGCGCATGCGCCCGCGCGCCTATGCCGAGACGGAGCGGCATCTGCGCGGCACCGCCAAGGTGAAGCACGCCAAGCCGCTGCACGGGCGCATCGCGGCCGAGGTGAACCGGCGCGAGATTGCGAAGCTGCTGGCGGCGATCGCCGAGCGGTCAGGCGGCGTAACGGCGAACCGGGTGCGATCCAGCCTGTCGGCGATGTGGACGTGGGCGGTGATGGCCGGCCTACAGGATGCCAACCCGGTCGCGCTTACCGCCAAGCCGGCGGCTGAAACCAGCCGCGAACGGGTGCTCACCGATGCCGAGCTGGCGGCGATCTGGCAGGCCACCAGCGGCGGAGACGACCATGACCGCATCGTCCGCCTGCTCATGCTCACCGGCTGCCGGCGCGATGAGGTGGGGCGGATGCGCTGGTCGGAGCTGGAGGGCGATCTGTGGACGCTGCCGGGGGCGCGCGCCAAGAACGGCCTTCCGCATGAGCTACCACTGCCGGCGCTGGCCGTCGCACAGTTGCCGCCCCGACGCACCATCCGGGCCAAGGACATGCAGGCTGCCGACCGGCCGCGCGACGCCGTGTTCGGTAAGCTAGAGACGGGCTTCTCGGGGTGGTCGCGCTGCAAGGAGCGGCTCGACGAACGGCTGGCGAAGAACCGCCAAGATGCATTCATCAAGCAGCATGGCCGGGAGCCGAGAGACGACGAAGCCAAGGTGATACCCTGGACGCTGCACGACCTGCGCCGGACGTTCGTCACCCGCCTGAACGACTTGGGGCTGGCCGAGCCGCACGTGATCGAGGCGCTGGTCAACCATCATAGCGGCGGCGCGAAGCGCGGCGTGGCGGGCATCTACAACCGGAGTGCCTACCGCGACCAGAAGCGCACTGCGCTCGCCCGGTGGGCGGATCACGCCGCCGCCCTGGTCGGGCACTCAATGGCGAATGTCGAGACCATGAGGCGCGGGTGATGGCGAAGGGCAAGCATGGCACACGTCTGCACGGCTTGC
>JAJZVE010001013.1 GCA_021845835.1 Pseudomonadota bacterium
GGCATCGCCGGGCATTACGTGGTGTTCGCGCGCAGCGGCGAGAAGCCGGGGGCGCGCGGCCTGACCGCCTTCCTGGTGGAGGCGGACACGCCCGGCCTCAGCGTCGCCGCGCGTATCGAGACCATCGCACCGCATCCGCTGGCGTTGCTGCGTTTCGACAATTGCGTGGTGCCGGACGCGCATGTGCTCGGCGCGCCGGGCGAGGGGTTCAAGGTGGCGATGGCGACCCTCGACATCTTCCGCCCCAGCGTCGGCGCCGCCGCGCTCGGGCTGGCGCGGCGGGCGCTGGACGAGGCGCTGGCGCGGGCGGAGACGCGGCGGATGTTCGGCGGCGTGCTGGCCGATCTGCAGATCACGCAGGCGAAGCTCGCCGACATGGCGATGGCGGTGGATGCCAGCGCGCTGCTGGTCTATCGCGCCGCCTGGACCCGCGACGTGCAGAAGCGGCGCATCACGCGCGAGGCGGCGATGGCCAAGCTGCATGCGACGGAGGCGGCGCAGCGCGTGATCGACGACGCGGTGCAGATGTTCGGCGGCCTCGGCGTCACCACGGGCATCACCGTGGAAGCGCTGTATCGGGAAATCCGCGCGCTGCGCATCTACGAAGGCGCGTCGGAAGTGCAGAAGCTGGTGATCGCCAGGCAGGTGCGCGCGGAGCGGCGCGGCTGACGCCGCTACCGCTTGCGCCGCCGCAACTGGTCGAAATACACGATCACGATGATCAGGCCGCCGGTGATGATGAGCTGCCAGAACGGGTTGACGTTCAGCAGATTGGCGCCGTTGTTGATCGTGGTGAGCAGGATGCTGCCGAGCAGCGGCCCATGCACGCTGCCGACCGCGCCGAACAGGCTGGTGCCGCCGATCACGGACGAGGCGATCGACTGCAGTTCCCAGCCCTGGCCCGTGGTCGCGTTGCCGATGCCGATGCGCGAAGTGGTCAGGATGCCGGCGAACGCGGCGAATGTCGCCGAGAGCGTGTAGGCGACATAGAGCATGGCGTTGACGCTGACGCCGGACAGCCGCGCCGCCTCCGGGTTGCTGCCGATCGCGAACAGATAGCGGCCCCAGCGGCTGAGATGGAGGAACACGTAGGACGGGATCGCCACCAGGATCACCATCCAGAACAGGTTCGGGATTCCCGCCAGGCTGCCGCGCGAGAAGCTGGTGAAGGAATCGACCGTGATCGAGATGGAACTGCCGTTGGTCATCAGCAGGCCGATGCCGCGCAGCGCCGTCAGCGTCGCCAGCGTCATGATGAACGGCGGCAGCCCGAGCCTGATGACGCCGAAGGCATGGAACATGCCGATGGCGACGCCGACCAGCAGCGTCAGTGCGATGGCGAGCCAGATCGGCACGTTCGCCTGCAGCAGCAGCGAAATCACCACGCCGGAGAAGCCGAGCACGGTGCCGACCGAAAGATCGATGCCGGCGGTGATGATGACGAAGGTCTGGCCGATCGCGATCACCGCCCAGATGGTCGCCTGCCGCATCAGGTTGGTCAGGTTGTTAACGGTCAGGAAGGTGTCGGTGCTGACCGCGAGCGCTGCCCACAGCAGCAGCAGCAGGCCGAGCAGCGTCAGGCTGAGCAGCAGGTTGATGCGGGCCTGCGGCTTGTTGTTGACTGCGGTTTCGCTCACTTGGGTGCCCTTCAGACGCCGATCGCCTGGGTCAGGATCGCCTCCATCGAGGCCTGCTTGAACGTGTAGCTCGCCGCCAGCCGGCCGCGGCGGAACACGTGCAGCGTATCGGCCAGCTCATAGACTTCCGGCAGATAGGACGAGATCAGGATGATCCCAGCGCCGTTCTGCAGCAGGCGGCTGAACAGTCGGTAGATTTCCAGCTTGGTGCCGACATCGACGCCGACCGTCGGCTCGTCGAAGATGAACAGCTCGGCGCCGTGGTTGAGCCACTTGCCGACCACGACCTTCTGCTGGTTGCCGCCCGAGAGCGAGGAGACAAGCGTTGCGCGCGACGGCGTGACGATGCGCAAATCCTTGATCTGCCTGTCGGCCTGTGCGGCTTCGGCGCCGCGGTTGATGGTCAGGCCGCGGCTCAGCCGGTCATACACGGTCAGGTTGAGGTTCAGCCCGACGCCGAGATTGAGACAGAGGCCCTGGTCGCGCCGGCTTTCCGGCACCAGCGCGATGCCGCGCGCGATCGCTGCCTTCTCGTGGCGGATTTCGACCTTCTCGCCTTCCCACCGCACGCTGCCGGCGCTGGCGCGGTGGCGGCCGAACACGCTCTGCACGAACTCGCTGCGCCCGGCGCCGATCAGCCCGTACAGGCCGACGATCTCGCCGCGATGCACGGTCATCGAGATGTCGGCAAAACCCTTGCCGGTGAGGCCCTGCGTCTCGATCAGCAGGTCGCCGGGCGGTATCGCTTCCTTGTGGTAGATCTGTTCGATCGAGCGGTTGCTCATGCCGCGGATCAGGCCCTGTTCGTCAATCTCGCCGATGCGGCTGGTGGAGATCAGCTGGCCGTCGCGCAGGATGGAGACGCGGTCGGCCAGTTCGAACACTTCCTCCAGCCGGTGACTGATATAGACGACGGTGACGCCTTCGTCCTTCAGCCGCCGGATCAATGCGAACAGCTGCGCCGCCTCCTGGCGCGTCAGATAGGCGGTCGGCTCGTCGAAGATCAGGAACCGCGTGCCGCGCAGCGCC
>JAJZVE010001014.1 GCA_021845835.1 Pseudomonadota bacterium
GGCCTGCGAGCAGGCCATCGACTGCCTGCCTTGCGTTGGCGCCAAAGAAATCCACGGCGACGATCTGGGCTTGGCGTGCCGCGAGGCGGGCAACCTGCACGCGCGCGCTTGCCAGCGCCTCAGCAGAGACGGCGCCGGTCAGCTCTGCGGCCAGGCGGCGCAGCTCCTTCGCGATCTCCTGGTAGTCGGCATCGCGTGCCACATTGAACATCTCGCGGACTTCGGCATCGGTGAGCCCGTCGATCAGGCGCGCCTCGCAGACCAAGGCTTCCCCGCCGCCGTCCACGATCTCCCGACGCAACCAGGCAAAATCCTCCTGACTCTGCTCGGTCGCTGGCAGCGCGTAGACCGCCCGCTTGACCGCCACTGCCCCCAGGGCTTCCAGGCGGCGCCAGATCTTGACGCGGAAATACGCGGGCTTGGCGGGAAGCTGGTGCAGCAGCAGCAGCCAGCGCTCCGCAAGGCCTGCCGCTCGCGTCTCGAGGGTGCTCATGCATCTCTATGTATCTCATTAAAACACGAAAAGCAACACTTGTATCTCGGCAATTCCCGGTCTAGCGTCCGGCCCGCCCCACCAAGGAGGGACGCACATGCCGGTCGAGGTCGCCCCGCTGCCCTTCAAGCCCCCTCAGCTGAAGGGGTTGTCGGACCGGCTGCTGGTCAGCCACTACGAGAACAACTATGGCGGCGCGGTCCGGCGCCTGAACGCCATCGATCAGCACATGACCGCGTTGGACTGGGCGGCCGCGCCTGGATTCGCGCTCAACGGCTTGGCCCGCGAGCGCCTGATCGCCGCGAATTCGATGCTGCTGCACGAAGCCTATTTCGACGGGCTGGGCGGCGTGGGTGGTCCCGCGGGCGCGATCGCCACGGCGCTGGAGCGGGATTTCGGGTCGGTCGATCGCTGGCAGACCGAGTTCGCGGCCATGGGCAAGGCACTCGGCGGTGGGTCCGGATGGGTACTGTTGACGTGGTCGGACCGGCTTGGACGGCTGACGAACCAGTGGGCGGCCGACCATTGCCATGTGCTCGCGGGGGGTGTGCCGGTGCTCGCGCTCGATATGTACGAACACGCCTATCACATCGATTTCGGCGCGAACGCCGCCGCCTATGTTGATGCATTCCTGGGCAACATCAACTGGGAGGGCATCGAACGCCGCTACCGTGGAGCGGTGGGACAGAACGAGGCGAGCTCCGCCGTGCGTCCGGATCAGATCGGCCCCACGGCATTGCGGGCGATGCTCGCTCGCGCGGAACCCCCCGTTGTTCTCGACGTCTGCGCCGATGAAGACCGCGCGCGGCGCTACGACACCATACCCGGTGCGCGCGTCGGAACGCCCGGCGAGGTTGCCGGCTGGGTCATGGTTCTGCCGACCGACCGACCCGTGATCGTTGCGTGCACCTACGGATTCGAGAAAAGCGGCAACGTCGTGACCGCGCTTCGCAACCGCGGCTGCGACGCGCGCCAGCTCGCGGGCGGCATGGCCGCCTGGCACGCCATGGGGGCTCCGACCGAGCCTCTGGCCGGCAAGGCGTGAGCGCCGAGCGACCGGCCTCACCTCCATTCACAGACAACGGCACGCCACGATGAACCAGCCCGAAACAGGCCACCGGAACCCGATCGTCTGCTGGATCGACGCGCGTCTTCCGGTCTTCACGCTGCTGCAAAAGGAATACGGTGAATTCCCGACGCCGAAGAACTTCAACTATTTCTGGAATTTCGGTGCCCTGGCGACGGTCAGCCTGTTCATCATGATCGTCTCCGGCGTGTTCCTCTCCATGAATTATGATCCCAACACATCACAGGCCTTCGATTCGGTTCAGCGCATCATGCGCGATGTGAATTACGGCTGGCTGATCCGCTATATCCATCTCACCGGCGTCTCGATGTTCTTCATCGTGGTCTATATTCACATATTTCGGGGGTTGTATTACGGTTCGTACAAGGCCCCGCGCGAACTCCTGTGGATTCTCGGGGTCGTGATCCTGCTCCTGATGATGGCGACGGCGTTCATGGGCTACGTTCTGCCCTGGAGCCAGACCTCCTATTGGGGTGCGACGGTCATCACCAATCTCTTCACCGCGATCCCGCTCGTCGGGAAGTCCATCACCACCTGGCTTCTTGGCGGGTTCTCGCTAGGAAATCCCACGCTCAACCGCTTCTACAGCCTGCACTATCTACTGCCCTTCGTGATCGTGGGGGTCGTGGGCCTGCACATCGCGGCGCTGCACGTCACCGGATCGAACAATCCGCTCGGGATCGACGTCCGGGGACCGCAGGACACGCTGCCGTTTCATCCCTATTATACCGCCAAGGACAGCGTGGGCTTGTGTGTCTATTTCATCGTATTCGCGTTCCTGGTGTTCTTCGCGCCGAACCTTCTCAATGACCTGGGAAACTGGGTGCCGGCGAATCCTCTGTTGACGCCGACCAGCATCGTGCCGCAATGGTATTTTCTGCCATTCTTCGCGATCCTGCGCTCAGTTCCCAATAAGCTCGGCGGGGTGACGCTGATGTTCGGATCGATCGGCGTGCTGTTCGCCCTGCCATGGCTCGATACCAGCCCGGTACGCAGTGCGCGCTTCCGGCCGGTCTTCCGGCCGATGATGTTTCTCCTGGTCGGCGACATTCTCCTGCTCGGTGCCGTCGGCGCACATGAGCCGA
>JAJZVE010001015.1 GCA_021845835.1 Pseudomonadota bacterium
AAAAACAAAGGAGAACCCGCACTTAAGGCGGGTTCATGGACATTGCTAGGCGTTAATAACCAAAAAGATGGTGGTGGATTCTACAGCAACCGTGAACCCGCTATCTTCAATGATGCCGAGACGTCCCCATGGCGGTGGGTATCGGCGGAATGAACAGGGACATATGTAAAACCCGTTGATGTTCTCATTGCGATGAAACTGCACGGAGGACCTGCCGAGGACTTGGCTTCGTGGTCGACGTCACGCCTGAATGCGTTGCCTTCAACCAGAAACGGAGTCAACCATGCAGAAGATGATGAACGAAAACGAGCTAGCCTCGCGCTGGAATATCAGCCCCAAGACCCTACAACGCTGGCGTAGCGAGGGGCGCGGCCCCCGATTCATGAAAATGTCCAAGCGGGTCGTCTACCCCATCGACGAAATCCTCGATTTCGAATCCGAGGCGTTGCGGGCATCGACCTGGGAGAGCGCCGCCGACATCGTCCTCCCGAATGGCTCGAGTTACATGGGCCCGCGCGAAATTTCGTACATCACCGGGCTGCCCCTGTACATCTTCACGCAAAAGCAGACACGCGACGCGTTGGGCATTCCCTATCGTCGGGTCCAGAAGCTCATCCGTTTCGATCGCGACGAGGTCTTGGCGTGGGCGCAGCGTTGGTCGCAGAACGCCAAGAACCTGGGCATCGACGTGCAGGCGGCCCCGGGCGACCACTACAGATCGTTGCAGCAGGCGCTCGCGTCGCTGCCAGTCTGACCATCGCATCCGCGCCACCGGCCTACTGGCCCGCCAGCTCGTAGCCGGTGCTGCGCCCGCCGCCGGGCGATTTTTTTCAGCATACCCAATTCCAGCAACTGCGTGATGTCGCGCAACGCGGTGTCGGGCGAGCACTTGGCGATGGCGGCCCACTTGCTGCTCGTGAGCTTGCCCTCGAAGCCGTCGAGCAGGCGGTTGAGCAGTTTCACTTGCCGTTCGTTCAACGGCGTGCCCGCCCAGCGTTGCCAGAAGCGCGCTTTGACCAGCACGGCATCCAGCGTGGACTGCGCGCTGCTGACCACGCGCCCGAGTGTGCCGAGGAACCACGACAGCCAGCCGGTGACGTCAAGCGTGCCCTTCGGCGTGCGCTCCAGGATGTCATAGTAGTCCTTGCGCTCGCGCTGAATTTGCGCCGATAGGCTGTAGAAGCGTTGCGGGCTGCCATCGGCGCGGGCCAGGAACAGATCGCCCACGGCGCGGGCGATGCACCCGTTGCCGTCGTCGAACGGGTGCAGCGTGACGAACCACAGATGCGCCAGCCCGGCCTTGATGAGTGCGGGCTCGCCCGTTTCCTCGTTGGCCCATGCCAAACACCGTGCCGTCTCGGCGGGCAGCACGTCGGCGGGCGGTGCCTGGAAGTGAACCTTGCGCCGCCCCACCGGGCCGGAAACCACCTGCATCGGCCCGGCGGCAACGTCGCGCCACTGCCCCACAGTGAGCCTATTCATGCCCGAGTACCCGGTCGGGAACAAGGCCGCGTGCCAGCCGAACAGGCGCTCGGCGGTCAGTGGGGAGGCAGCGCGCGAAGTGGCGTCGAGCACCATCTCCACGACGCCTTCAACGTGCCGATCCACCGGGGCGACCGCGCCGATGTCCACGCCCAAGCGCCGGGCGATGGACGAGCGTACCGATTCGACGTTTAGGACTTCGCCCTCGATTTCGCTGGTCTTCACCACGTCCTCGGTCAGTGCGGCAAGGCCGGCCTGATCGCGCAGCGCCATGCCCACGTCGGCCAGACGGCCCAGCAGCATGCCTTGGGCGCGGCTGACCTCGGTCAAGGGCCCAGTGAGCGCCGACAGGTCGTAGCGCCATTTCGGCCATTCGTCGGCCTGCCAGATGTAGAGCTTTTCTCCGCTATTCATGCGGAGATTAAACACCTTATTCGCCGCAAGGGTAAGTCATTCTCCGCGTTATGTGCGGCGAATGCGGCGGCCAATTACCGCAAGTCAGGATGCCTCGTCCGCGAGTCTCAAGGCCGCGTCGATGAGAGCCGGCGAAACGCGATAGCCGTTGGTCTGCATCCGATCCAGCGCGGGAGCGATGCGTTCGAGCTTGCCGATGCGCTTGGCTTGCAGCAGTACGCCCAGCACGCCGAACAGGGGCACGCCTTGGCGGATCGCGGTCTGACGGCCGCGACGCTCGTCCATCAGCACGCCACAGCCCAGCGCGTGCGCCAGGCTCAGGGCCTGCGCTTCGCCCTCGTCGAGATGGCTGACGGCGGTGGTGTAGACAGGGTCATTGCGGTCGGGATGCACCTGCACGTGGGCCTCTACGAAGGCAGCGATGTCGGCCGCACCCGGGCGCGAACGATCTGCCGTGGTTTCAGCCAGCACCACCTGCGGCACATGGACGGCATCGAACACTGCGACGAGCAGCTCCAGATGCCCGCAACCGGCCAGCGCGATCAGCGGCCCGGCATCGGAGACGATGACGGGCCGACTCATCGCGCCGCATCAAAGGCGGCGAGTTCCTGCTCCAGTTCAGCCGGTTCGTGATCGACCACCGGGATGCCCTGCGCGCTGAGATGCGCCAGAAACTGCGGCAGGCTCATCCGTGCCAGCTTGGCCGCGCGCGCGGAGGTGATCTCCCCGCACTTGAACAGGTTGACGGCCAATGCCGTATGGACAC
>JAJZVE010001016.1 GCA_021845835.1 Pseudomonadota bacterium
GCCGATCGAGGAAGATGACATTGAGCTGGGTGCCCTTGTACGGCGCCGCCGCCTGTTCCAGCGACCACGCGTCCGCCCGCGCCGGAGCCGGCGCGGCGAACGTGCCGAGCGCCATCGCGGCGGCGCACAGCGTTGTCAGCAGAAGACGTTTCACGGTCAGTTCCCCCTCCTGGCAGGTTTCGACGAAAGCAACAGCGCGCGACGGCGACGGAGCCGCAGGCCGTTCAGCGGCCGTGCGATCCAGCGCTGCCCACGGCGCAACGTCTGCTGCCCTGATCCGCCGCCACGGCGGCAGCCAGCTTTTCCAGGCCGCAGATAAACCAGCCTGGCGGTCCCGGTTCAAGGCCTGGCGGCCCGATCTGCCGAAATTTTTTTCACGTTATGGTAAAAATTTGCGCCGCCGCCGCAATCAGCCCGTCTCGTCCGTTTCCGCCGGCGCCCCGCCCCGGTATCCTTCCCCGACCGGCCGACGGCCGCACCGTCCTGTGACGCCCCACTAAGGAGATGTCCCATGCAAGCCCTGGTTCTGGAACGCAAAGGCGAGCTGTCGCTGCGCGAGATCGAGCTGCCGCAGCGCGTCGGGCCGACTGATGTCAAGGTGGCGATCCACACCGTCGGCATTTGCGGCAGCGACGTGCATTACTACACGCACGGCCGCATCGGTCCCTTCGTCGTCAACGCGCCGATGGTGCTCGGCCACGAGGCCGCCGGGACGATCGTCGAGGTGGGGCCCCAGGTGACCGGCCTTTCGGTCGGCGATCGCGTGTGCATGGAGCCCGGCGTGCCGGACCTGGCGTCGCGGGCCACCAGGCTCGGCATTTACAACGTCGATCCTGCGGTGCGCTTCTGGGCGACGCCGCCGGTGCATGGCGTGCTGACGCCGCATGCGATCCATCCGGCGGCGTTCACCTACAGGTTGCCGGACAACGTCTCTTTCGCCGAGGCGGCGATGGTCGAGCCGTTCGCCATCGGCATGCAGGCGGCAAGCCGCGCGCGCATCGTCCCGGGCGATGTGGCGGCGGTGATCGGCGCCGGTCCGATCGGCATCATGATCGCGCTCGCAGCGCTCGCCGGCGGCTGCTCGCGCGTGTTCATCTCCGACTTCAGCAAGGAGAAGCTGGCAATTGCCGGCCGCTATTCCGGCATCCACCCGGTCGATGCCGCCATCGAGCCGCTGGCCCTGCGGGTCGCCCGCGAGACCGGCAACTGGGGCGCCGACGTGGTGTTCGAGGCGAGCGGCAGTCCACGCGCGTTCGAGGACATCTTCGCGATCGTCCGGCCGGGCGGTGCGGTGGTGCTGGTCGGCCTGCCGGTGGAGCCGGTGCGCTTCGACGTGCCCGGCGCCATCGCCAGGGAAGTGCGGATCGAGACGGTGTTCCGCTACGCCAACATCTTCGACCGCGCGCTGGCGCTGATCGCCTCCGGCAAGGTGGACCTGAAGCCGCTGATCACCGGCACCTATGCCTTCAAGGACAGCATCGCGGCCTTCGAACGCGCCGCCTCGGCGCGGCCGACCGACGTGAAGCTGCAAATCCGGCTCGACCAGGCGGCGTCCTGACGAAGTCGACGGCAACGCGGAGAGGTGGTCCGGGTTTTCCGGGCCACCTCGTCCAGACAAGCGTTCGGTGCGCGGTTCAGTTCGTCATCTTGCACGCCGGGTCGGGCGGCGGCAGCGCCTGTGCGGACGGCACCGTCAGGGTGATGATCGGCCGCAGCTTGCCGCCTTCCTCGCCGACATAGCCGAAGAAGTTGGGGCCATCGAGCTGATGGTCCTCCTTGCGCATGGTCTGCTTGCCGAAGATCGTATCGTACGTCATGCCGGACATGGTGCTGGCGATGTCGGCCGTCTTGATACTGTGGGCCTTCTTCACGGTCTGGAAGATGACCTGCATGCCGATATAGGTCTCGCCTTCGAAATTCGTGGGCTGCGTGCCGGGATACTTCTTCTCCCAGTCTGCGACGAGCTTCTGGTTCTCCGGTGTCTTGAGGGTCGAGCTGTAGTTGATGACGCCCCAGATCCCCTTCGACGTGGCGCCGAGCGCGTTCACCGTGTTGTCGGTCACGAAGCTCACGCCAGCCGCCAGCACCTTGTCGAGCAGCCCGAATTGCTTGGCCTGCGTCGCAAAAGTCAGTGCGTCGCGCCCGGCGATCGCGACCCACAGGCCCTCGGCGCCGGAGTCCCGGATCTTCTCGACGAAGGGCGCATAGTCGTTGGTGCCGAACTGCGAGTAGTTCTCGGAAACGATCTCCTTTCCGGCGGCCTCTGCCGCGACGCGAAAGCTGTGGCCCGAATCGCGTCCCCAGGCCATGTCGGCCGCCTGGATCGCCCACTTCTTTTCCTTGCGGGTGGCGAGCCAGGGACGCACCACGGCGGCGTCCGAGCGGTCGGGGCGATTCACGCGGAACATTCGCGGCTTGCAGGAATCGCCGGTCAGCTTGTCGCTTTTGTTGATCGTGGAGACGTAGATGGCGTCCCAGCGTTCAAGCATCGGTCCCATCGCGAGGGCTTCGCCCGATGCGATCGTCCCGGTCAGGATCTTGTAGCCTTCGAGCGCCAGTTTCTCGCCCTGCCGGCGCGCCATCTCCGGCTTCGCCTCGGTGTCGAGGAAGCTCACCTCGACTTTCCTGCCGTCCACGCCGCCGTTGTTATTCGCTTCCT
>JAJZVE010001017.1 GCA_021845835.1 Pseudomonadota bacterium
GCTGGTGGTGTGCGGCTGGCAGCCCCGCAAGGCGCCGCCGGAGAATTGCTGGTACCGGCTGGTGGAGCGCGGCTTCGCGCGGCTGGACACGGCGCCGGTGCCGGCCGCCCTGCCCTGGGCCGAGGCAGTGCCATGCCACGCGGCGCCGCAGGCCTTGCCGCCGGAGATCGCCTCCGCCCTGGCCGCCGCCACGGGCGCGACGCCCCTGCCCGCCTGGGCCGGCGCCGCCCCGCACTGGCACCCCGCGCCGCCGCCGCCGGAACAGGCGCCGCCGGTGCCGCTGGCGCCGAGCCGGCCGGAGGATGCCGGGCTGGGGCCGGTGCCGGGCACCGACTCGCCGCTGCAGGCGCGCGACGCCACCGGCGCGCGGTTCCGGCGCGGCAAGCTGGTGCATGCGCTGCTGCAGCACCTGCCGGCGTTGCCCGAGGCGGCGCGGGAGGCGGCGGCGCGGCGCTTCCTGGCGCGGCCGGGCCATGCACTCGGCGCCGCCGACGTCGCCGCCATCACGGCCGACGTGCTGGCGGTGCTGGCGCACCCGCTGCTCCTGCCGCTGTTCGGGCCGGAGGGCCGCGCCGAGGTGCCGCTGACCGGGCTGGTCGCCGGGCGCGTGGTCGGCGGCCTGGTGGACCGGCTGGCGGTGCTGCCGGACCGGGTGCTGATCGCCGACTACAAGACCGCCCGCACGCCGCCCGCGTCGGTCGCGGACGTGCCGGTGCTCTACCTGCGACAGATGGCGGCGTATCGCGCCGTGCTGCAGGCGGTTCATCCCGGCCGCGCGGTGGAATGCGCGCTGGTCTGGACCACCGGGGCGCGGGTGATGCCGCTGCCCGCGTCGCTTCTGGACCGCCATGCTCCCGGCGCGGCGCCCGCGGCTTGATCGCGCCCCGCCCCTGTCCCACCTTGCCCGGTATCGTCAGCCAAGGACAACGACCATGAGTGCCAATACCAAGCCGGTCACCGATGCCAGCTTCGCCAGCGACGTGCTGAATGCGCAGGGCGTGGTGGTGGTGGATTTCTGGGCCGAGTGGTGCGGCCCGTGCCGCGCCATCGCCCCGGCGCTGGAGGAGATCGGCGCCGAGTTCGCCGGCAAGCTGACCATCGCCAAGGTCAACGTGGACGAGAACCCGAAGACCCCGAACGACTACAACGTCCGCGGCATCCCGACGCTGGTGCTGTTCAAGGACGGCAAGCAGGTCGCCACCAAGGTCGGCGCGGCGCCGAAGAGCGTGCTGCGCGACTGGATCGCGGGGGCGCTGTAAGCCCCCTCACCCGGCGCTTCGCGCCACCCTCTCCCGCAAGCGGGAGAGGGAAACAGAAAGCGCAGCCTTCTCCCTCTCCCGCTTGCGGGAGAGGGCCGGCGTGAAGGTCAGGCCCGCATCGCGGTGGCGATGTCCTGCGGCTCCGTCCGCACGCGCTTGACCAGCAGCTTGTTCAGCGCGTGGACATAGGCGCGGGCCGAGGCGACGATGGTGTCGGTGTCGGCGGCCTGCCCATCCACCAGCTTGCCGCCCTCCTCCAGCCGGACCGTGACGCGCGCCTGGGCGTCGGTGCCTTCGGTCACCGCGCCGACCGAGAACAGGCGCAGCGTCGCCTCGTGCGGGAACACCTGACGCAGCGCGTTGAAGGTGGCATCCACCGGCCCGTCGCCGGTGGCGCGGGCCGCGCGGCTCTCGCCGTCCACTTCCAGTTCCAGCTCCGCCGTCGCCGGGCCGCGCGAGCCGGCGTGGACATCCAGCGCGACGAAACGGATGCGGTCGTGGCCGCGCAGCACCTCGTCATCGACCAGGGCGGCGATGTCCTCGTCGTAGACGACCTTCTTGCGGTCGGCGAGGTCCTTGAAGCGGCGGAAGGCGTCGTTCAACTGGTTGTCGCCGATCTCGCCATAGCCCAGCGCGCGCAGCTTGTCGCGGAACGCGGCGCGGCCGGAATGCTTGCCCATCACCAGCGAGGAGCGCGACCACCCGACGCTTTCCGGCGTCATGATCTCGTAGGTGGCGGCGTTCTTCAGCACCCCGTCCTGGTGGATGCCGCTTTCATGTGCGAAGGCATTGCGGCCGACGATGGCCTTGTTCGGCTGCACGTCGAAGCCAGTGATGGCGGCCAGCAGCTTCGAGGTCTTCAGGATGTTCGGCGTCGTGATGCCGGTGGTGCAGTGGATCGCGTCATGGCGGGTGCGGATCGCCATGGCGACTTCTTCCAGCGAGGCGTTGCCGGCGCGCTCGCCGATGCCGTTGATGGTGCACTCGATCTGCCGCACGCCGGCGGCGACCGCGGCCAGCGTGTTGGCGACCGCGAGGCCCAGGTCGTTGTGGTTGTGGGTGGAGAAGATCACCGCATCGGCGCCGGGCACCCGCTCGCGCAGCATGGCGAAGATGCGGTGCATGTCCTCCGGCACCGCGTAGCCGACCGTGTCGGGAATGTTGATGGTGGTGGCGCCGGCCTTGATCGCGGCTTCGACGCAGCGGCAGAGGAAATCGGGATCGGTGCGGCTGCCGTCCTCGGCGGACCATTCCACGTCGTCGGTGTGGCTCCGGGCGAGGCCGACGCTTTCGGTGACGGCGGCCAGCACCTCCTCCGGCTCCATGCGCAGCTTGTGCTTCATGTGCAGCGCGCTGGTGGAGATGAAGGTGTGGATGCGCTTGCGTTCGGCCGGCGCCAC
>JAJZVE010001018.1 GCA_021845835.1 Pseudomonadota bacterium
GTTGCCGATGCTGAGCCGCACGTCGATGCCCGGATGGGCACGCCGGAACGCCACCAGGTGCCGCGGCAGCCAGTAGCTCGCGATGGTCTGGCTCGCCTGCACGCGCAGCGTGCCGCGCCTGAGCCCTGCCAGCTCGGACAGCATCAGTTCCGCCGCTTCGGCGCGCGCCAGCACGGCGCGCGCCTCCGCCAGGAACAGCGACCCGGCCTCGGTCAGCTCGATGCCGCGGCCGACGCGATGGAACAGCTTCGTGCCGTGCCGCGCCTCCAGCGCCGCGACCGCGGCGCTGACGGCGGATTGCGCCAGATGCAGCGCCTCCGCCGCGCGCGTCACGTGCTGGCGCTCGGCCACCGCCACGAACACGCGCAACTGTTCCAGCGTCATGCCGCGACGCTCAGGCGGCGCAGGCCGGCACCATCGGCAGGAACGCCGCCGCGGCCGGCGGCGTGCGGGCGACGTGCGCCATCGCGTGCGTGTCGTCCGCCCAGCGGCTGCCGACCGGCGCGCACCATTTCGAGGTGAACTCGCTCACCGCGGCCGCGGCACTCGCATCATCCCTGCGTCAGCACCTGCTCGGCGAGCGTCGCCCAGTAGCTCGCGCCGACCGGCAGGACCGCGTCGTTGAAGTCGTAGCGCGGATGGTGCAGCATCGGGTCGTTGTCGCCGCGGGCGCCGCCGATCATGATGTAGCTGCCCTGCTTGGCCTCCAGCATGAACGAGAAATCCTCGCCCCCCATCGTCGGTTTCGGCATCGGCGTGACGTTCGCCGCGCCCGCCACCGCTTCCGCCGCGCGCACCGTCAGTTCGGTTGCCGCGGGGTCGTTGACGGTGGCGATGTAGGTCCGCTGGTAGCGTATCTCGGCCTGCGCGCCGAAGCTCTCGGCGATGCCGGCGGCGAGGCTGCGCAGGCGGTTCTCCAGCACGTCGCCGACCTCGGGCGCGAACCAGCGCCCGGTGCCGAGCAGCCGCACCGTCTGCGGGATGACGTTGTGCGTATCGCCGCCGGAGATCTGGCCGAAGCTGATGACGCCGGCATCGACCGGATGGATCGAGCGGGCGACGACGCTCTGCATGGCGGTGACGATCTGCGCCGCCACCACGATCGGGTCGATGGTCTGCTCGGGATGCGCGGCATGGCCGCCGCGACCGGTCACCACGATCTCGAAGTTCGAGCAGGCAGCCATGACCGGCCCGCTGCGCCAATTGAAGGTGCCAGCGGGCAGCCGCGGCCAGTTGTGCATGCCGAACACCATCTCCATCGGGAAGCGCTGGAACAGCCCTTCCTCGACCATCATTTTGCCGCCCGCCAGTCCCTCCTCGGCCGGCTGGAAGATGACATAGACGGTACCGGGGAAGTTGCGCGTCTCCGCAAGATAGCGCGCGGCGCCGAGCAGCATCGTGGTGTGCCCGTCATGGCCGCAGGCGTGCATGACCCCCTGGTTCGTGCTCGCATACGGCAGGCCGGTGTGCTCGACGATCGGCAGCGCGTCCATGTCGGCGCGCAGGCCGACCGCGCGGTTGCCGGGCCGCCCGCGGATGACGCCGACCACGCCCGTCCTGGCGATGCCGGTCACCACCTCATCGACGCCGAATGCGCGCAGCTTCTCCGCCACCACGGCGCTGGTGCGATGTTCCTGGAAGCCGAGTTCGGGGTGCTGGTGCAGGTCGTGCCGCCAGGCGGTCATGTCGGAATGGAACGCGGCGATGCGGTTGAGGATCGGCATGAGACATGCTCCCTAGCGGCGAAACGTGCGCGCCAGCCCCGCTTCCAGCGGCACCGGCAGAACCCCCAATGTGGCAGACATCGGCCGAATGTCGAAGGCCTTGTCCTCGGTCAGGCGCCGGATCTCGGCCGCACGGACGCGCGGCACGAACGGCAGCAGCGCGGTCAGCGGCGCCAGCGCCATCAGCGGCGGCGCCGGCACGGCGACGATGCGCGGCGGCGGCAGGCCGGCGGCGCGCGCCACCGCGCGCACGAACGCGGCGTACGGCAACGCCTCCGGCCCGGCGATCACCAGCGCCTGCGGCGCCGTCCAGTCGATCGCGAGCGCCGCCAGGATGGCGCGCGTCACGTCGTCCTGATGGATCGGCTGCACCAGCGCCCGCCCGCCGCCGGGCAGCGGCACCAGCGGCAGCCGGCGCAGCAGCGCCGCCAGCCGCTGCACATTGTTCTCGCCCGTCGCGCCATAGATCATGGCCGGGTGCAGCATGACGCCCGGCCGCCCGGAACCGAGCAGCGCCGCCTCTCCCAGCCGCACGCCCTCGCCGTGCGCGTCCGGCCAGCGGGTGAAGCGCCGCGTGCTGCCCAGCAGCACCAGCCGCGCCGCAGCCGGCGCCGCCGCCAGCAGGGCAGGCGTGAGGCGCGCGTGCGCGGTGCAGACGATGCGGGTCGCGTCGGCCAGCGCGGCCGTCAGCGCCCGCGCATCCTGCAGGTCGGCCCTGCGCGGCGCGGCGAGCAGTTGCTGCGGCGCCGGCGCCGCCGCCTGCCAGCGGCCGAGGTCGCGCACCACCGGCTGCACCGCAATGCCGTCCGCCAGCAGCGCGCGCACCAGCGCCGCGCCGGAGCGGCCGGCGGCGCCGATCACATGCACCGCCCGGTTCATGCCCGTCTGCGGTATGATGTTACCACAAGCTAAACCCCTTGACCTAGCGCGGCAT
>JAJZVE010001019.1 GCA_021845835.1 Pseudomonadota bacterium
CGGCGCGCGGCGCAGCAGGGCGCGGATGCGCAGCAGCAGCTCGCGCGGGTCGAACGGCTTGGGCAGGTAGTCGTCGGCCCCGGCCTCGAACCCGGCGATGCGGTCCTCCGGCCCGCCGCGCGCGGTCAGCAGCAGCACCGGCACGCCGCTGCGCTCCCGCCGCAGCGACTGGGTCAGCGTCAGCCCGTCCTCGCCCGGCATCATCACGTCCAGCACCAGCAGGTCGGGCTGCAGGAATCGCATCTGCTCGCGCGCCTCTGCCGCGTGCTCGGCGGTCTGCACGCGGAACCCCTGCTCGCCGAGATAGCGCGACAGCAACCCCCGCAGCCGCGCGTCGTCGTCCACCACCAGGATCAGCGCGTCGTCGGCCATGGCGGTCACACCGAGCGCAGCCGCTGCTCGCGCGCCGCGGCGTCGGCGCGGTCCAGATAGGCGCGCGCGCTTTCGTCCATGATGCCGCGCATGACGCGGCGGAACCCCTCCACGGCGCCGGCGCCGGCCTCGCGATAGGCGGCGACCAGCCGCTCCCGCTGCCGCTCGAACAGCCGCCGCTCCAGCGCCTGCCCGGATTGTGTCAGCGTCAGCAGCCGCTGGCGGCGGTCGGCGCGGCCCTGCGTCTGCGCGACATAGCCCTGCGCGACCAGCGTGGTCAGCACGCGGGCGAGGCTCTGCTTGGTGATGCGCAGCAGGGCCAGCAGGTCGCCGACCGCGATGCCGGGATTGCGCCCGATGAAGTGAAGCGCGCGGTGATGCGCGCGGCCGTAGCCCAGCTCCTCCAGGATCACGTCGGCGGCGTTGGTGAAGTCGCGGTAGGCGAAGAACAGCAGGTCCTGCGCGGCGCGGATTTCCTCCTCGCGCAGGAACAGCAGGTTGGCGCCGGCCGGCGCGCTTTTCGGCTCGCCCGGCCTTGGCTCGCCCGGCCGTGGTTCAGAGGGCCGCGGGTCGGGCGGGCGCAGATCGGTCGGGCGGAGGTCGGGCGCGGCGGCGCCCTTCGGGTCGGGCATGACTGGCATTCCCTGTAACTACGGCAGGTTCGTTGACTTATCCAGAGGCGGATTATAGCGTCGAACCGCTTACGGCAACAATCTTGCGAGGATCGTCCCCATGGCGCTGGTTCCTTTCGACGACCGTGACGGCCAGATCTGGTACGACGGGGCCATGGTGCCCTGGCGGGACGCCAAGCTGCACGTCCTGTCGCACGGGCTGCACTATGCCAGCGGCGTGTTCGAGGGCGAGAGGGCCTATGGCGGCCATATCTTCAAGCTGCGCGCGCATACCGACCGGCTGCTCGCCTCCGGCCGCATCCTGGGCTTCGAGATCCCCTGGACCGCCGAGCAGATCGACGCCGCCTGCAAGCAGGTGGTGGCGGCCAACGGGTTGACCGACGCCTATGTGCGCCCGATCGCCTGGCGCGGGGCGGAGCAGCTTTCGGTGTCGGCGCAGCAGACGAAGATCCATCTGGCGATCGCCACCTGGGCGTGGCCGAACCTGTTCGGCGACAACCGCATGAAGGGCGTGCGACTCGGCATGGCGGAGTGGAAGCGCCCGCACCCGGAAACCGCGCCGACCGCCTCCAAGGCCGCCGGCCTCTACATGATCGGCACGCTGTCCAAGCACCGCGCCGAGGCGGCGGGGTTCGACGACGCGCTGATGCTGGACTGGCGCGGGCAGGTGGCGGAGGCGACGGGCGCCAACGTGTTCTTCGTGATGGACGGCGCGCTGCACACGCCCACGCCCGACTGCTTCCTCAACGGCATCACCCGCCGCACCGTGATGGCGCTGGCGCGGCGGCGGCAGATGCAGGTGGTCGAGCGCGCCATCTTCCCGGACGAGATGAAGAAGGCGACCGAGGTGTTCCTGGCCGGCACCGCCGCCGAGGTGACGCCGGTGCGCCAGATCGGCGAGCTCGGCTTCACCCCCGGCCAGGTGACCGAGACGCTGCTGCGCGACTACGAGCACATCGTCCGCCAGTCCCCGGAGGAAGTGGAGCGCGTCGCGCCGATCTGAGGCAGGCGGGGCCGGGCCGCGGCGTCAGGCGCTCCAGCGCGCCGCGGCCTGATCGTCCTCCGTGCGGGCGGCGACCCATTCCTCCGCCCCGTCGGCGAAGCGTTCCTTCTTCCAGAACGGGGCGCGGGTCTTCAGCCAGTCGATCAGGAACGCGGTCGCGTCCAGCGCCGCCTGCCGGTGCGCCGCCGCCGCCAGCACCAGCACGATGTTTTCGCCCGGATGCAGCGGGCCGACCCGATGCACCAGCGTGCAGCCCAGCAGGGTCCAGCGCCGTTCCGCCTCCGCCGCGATGGTCGCCATCGCGCGCTCGGTCATGCCGGGATAATGCTCCAGCGTCATCGCCGCGATCGGCCGGCCGCCGGCAGTGTCGCGGACGGTGCCGACGAAGCAGCCGATGCCGCCGATGTCGGTGCGCCCGGCGGTCAGCGCCGCGATTTCCGCGCCGAGGTCGAAATCCGCCGCCTGCACGCGCACCTGCGCCATCTCAGCCGCCCGTCACCGGGGGGAAGAACGCCACCTCGTCGCCCGCCGCGACCGGCGCGTCGGGGCCGGCGAAGTCCTGGTTGACGGCGCAGCGCACCGGCAGCCCCGGCGCGAACGCCGCGGCATAGCCGGGGCCGCGGGCGCGCAGCCATTCCGTCAGCGCGGCA
>JAJZVE010001020.1 GCA_021845835.1 Pseudomonadota bacterium
CGACCACATCGACCCCCAGGCGCGTCCTGAAGAGGTTGTCGCCATGCACCGACAGCAGGACGAGGGTTTCGCAGAGGCTTCGGCGCAAGGCCCCCGAGTGGCGCCGCGTCTTGTCGTAGATCGCCGCGTACCACTGCTTGTCCTCAGGCAGGTCCAGCGCGGGATCGGCCTCCGAGAGGACGACCCGGGCGACGTCGAAGAAGCGGCGGAGGTGGGCAGGGGTGATATGGCGCTGCAAGGCGTAGAAGGCGTCCGTCTTCGAGACCACTCCCCGCATCCGGCCGATGGACCACAACGGGCTGTCCGCCTCGCCGACCCACTCAGCCACGGTGGCTTCGACCTCGTCATAGGATTGGGCGGCCATGGCCTCGACCACCGCCTGGTCGTCCGGAGAACCCGAGTCCCAGGCACCCAACAGCATCAACGACACCAGGCGCCGCGCCGCATCAGCATCGTCCGCCCAATGCGGCGACCGCAAGGCGGGCAACTGCGCCAGGCGGCGGCGGAGGACCGTCAGGGACCGACCGGACTCCCGGTCCAGCCGTTCGATGTCGATGTGGCCGAACCCCATCTCGCCGAGGCCGGTGCGGAACGTCTCGTCCTCCACCAAGTCCATCGTGAAGTCCGCTCCGTCTTCGACGCCGTTACGGTGGGTCACCACGATGGTGTGGTGGCGGCGGAAAACATCCTCGGCCTGCGATGCGACCGCCGTGGCATCGATGATCGCGGTGAACTCCGAGGTCGCCGCCATCAGCTTGGCCAGCGCCGCTGGGGTCTTGACGACGACGACGCGCTCGCGGGCGCGCCCGTCTTCAAGCGCACCGGACTGGAATGCACAGGCCAGAAGGGCCAGACCCTCCGCCGTGGAATCGGCCACCACCGTGAACGGCCGTTCGGGGGGCCGGCTAAGCCAGCCGCTGAGGAGATAGGCGGCCGTCGGGGCCACGGCGTTGAACAGGCTCTTGCTGAGCGGCGGCTCGGCGGCGTTGGCCCACCGGCTCCAGACAGCCTCAAGATCGAGAAGATCGGTGTCTTGCAGCGGGAGGCGGTCACCGAAAAACGCTTGGCCGGGGATCGAGGTCTCGATCCATTGTTCCAGGTCGCTGGCGTCGTAGGCCCGGACTCCTCTCCACCTCTTTTCCGCGGCCTTGGCGGCGACCCAGGCCGCCTTGCCGGCCCAGCGGCGCGGCGTCACGAAAACGAAGGTCAGGCTCGCCCGCTCGGCGGCACCGAGCTCCTTGGTCCGGGCCGCGTAGTCTAGTTCGGCCTTCTGGGCGGGGTCCTGATTGACCCCGAACTCCCATCCGGAGTCGCCAAGGGGAATCCAAGGCGTCGCGGCGTCAGCCTGGACGAACCCGTCCCAGCCGTGCCGCTGCGCGTTCTCGAACGCCGGAAAGTCGAGTCGGGTGAGGCCTTCGCCGGTCGAGTAGACCAGGCGGCGCAGGAGCGCGGCGAGCTCGTGGCGCGCATCAATCCGGCCGGCCCAGGCCTCGATCTGTATGGCCTTGATCGACAGGATGCTCGGCGCGTAGGCGCGCACCGCAATTTCCGGCTCGCGGGTCTGAGCCTGCGCCCGGTCGTAGGCGGCTTGGCGGCGCAGCAGTTCTTCACTGTCGCAGCCGAAGGTTTTCTGCAGCCTGACGGCCATGTCCGGCGACAGCGCAGCGTTGCCGTTCAAGAGATTGGACAGGGCCGGCCGGCCCACGCCCAATTGCTTCGCCGCAGCCGTGACCGTTAGGCCGGCCGGCAGGACGTGTTCGCGGATGTAGGCGCCAGGGTGGGGAACTTCCGACTCGCTCATAACTTATATTGTATCGTGTAGCGCTACACGATACAAGTGCGCCAGCCGTCGGCGTGGTTCCGGCGGTGATCGTGAGCACCAGGCCCATGGCGACGCCGGCCGAGCAGTCTGCAGAGCGCGCGCAGGAAGCGTTCGACGCTCTCGCGAAAGCGGAGACGTTTCAGGAAGCGCGGGTGGCGTGGGAGGATTTCCTGACCCATTGGCGGCGCGCCCTCAACCGTTGCGATGCCGAGGGCGCCCGGGTCTTGCGCGGGACCTATGTCGCCAGCAAGACCCGCGTCGTGCGGGACCAGGCACTCGCCTATCTGTGGGCGGCGCGGAACGCGGAAGAGCACGGCCTCGGCGAGATCGCCGCGGTGCAGGAGCGAGCGTTCGCCCTGGCGGCGTTTGGCGGCTACGAGGCCGAAGTCCGTCCACCAAGCCCGCGCGGTGAACAGGTCATCAGGTTTACGCCCCTGTCCGATGATCCACCGCCGTTATTCGCGGTTCTTCCTGAGCACATCAAGCTGGTGGCCATCGTCGACAGGACCGGCGTCGTCGCGGTGCCGAAGGGATACGATTATGACCTTCGCGAAACGCCGGCGCCGGTCGCGCTGGCCGCATTCGGGCTGGACTTCCTGCGCCAGGAAATCTCCAACTTGGCGGCCGTCCAGTGATCGACGAGGCGAAGATAAAGGCGGCGGCGGAGCGGGCCATCGCCCCGCTCAGGACGGTAGCATGCGTTGGGGAGCAGCGGCCGAGGCACAACAAGATTCGAGAGTGAGAGTTCGGCCGGGCCGGCCGTGACGGGTTGAGGACCGCGAGAGAGGCTCGCGGCGCCCGTCGCGGAGATCCGCGATGTCACGTTCAGCTGCTC
>JAJZVE010001021.1 GCA_021845835.1 Pseudomonadota bacterium
GCGGGCTGAACATGACGTTGTAGTTCAGCTCCTGCGACAGTTTCTCCCACCACTTCACCGCATGGTCGTAGAGCGCCGCGCTCTCGTCGAACAGGTAGTTGGAGCGGATGATGGTGGTGTTGCGTCCGGTGTTGCCGCCGCCGATCCAGCCCCGCTCCAGCACCGCGATGTTGCGCAGCCCGTGCTCCCTGGCCAGGAAATACGCCGTCCCCAGCCCGTGCCCGCCGCCGCCGATGATCACCGCGTCATACGCCGGCTTCGGCTCCGGCGCCCGCCAGTGTGGCTGCCATGCGACATGACCGCCAAAGGCATGGCGCAATAACGAAAGCGCTGAGAATTTCTGCATCATCCGGTCATCCAGGGTCAGGGCGGCGCGGCCGTCAGCCTATCTCTGCGCCGTTTCCCAATCCGGTGCAACATAGACCGGCGCATTGGCGGCCGGCAGCATCGGGCGGCCGAGCACGTGGTCGGCGCCCTTCTCGGCCAGCATGATGGTCGGCGCGTTCAGGTTGCCGGTGGTGATGCGTGGCATGATCGAGGAGTCGATCACCCGCAGCCCCTCGAGCCCGATCACCCGGCATTGCGGGTCCACCACCGCCATCGGATCGTCGGCGCGGCCCATGCGGCAGGTGCCGCTGGGGTGGTAGGCGCTTTCGACCTTCTCGGCGATGAAGGCGTCGATCTGCGCGTCGGTCTGCACCGACTCGCCCGGCTGCAGCTCCCGCCCACGATAGCGGTCGAAGGCCGGCTGGGCGAAGATTTCGCGGGTCAGCCTGACGCAGGCGCGCATCTCCGCCCAGTCGTCGGGATGGCTCATGTAGTTGAAGCGGATGCGCGGCTTGTCGGCCGGGTCGGGCGAGGCGAGGCGGACCCAGCCGCGGCTTTTCGAGCGCATCGGGCCGACATGCGCCTGGAAGCCGTGGCCCTTGGCCAGCGACTTGCCGTCATACGTCACCGCCAATGGCAGGAAATGATACTGGATGTCGGGATAGCGAATGCCGGCGCGGCTGCGGATGAAGCCGCAGGATTCGAAATGGTTGGTCGCCCCCAGCCCGTCATGCCGCAGCAGCCAGCGCGCGCCGATGCCGGCCTTGGCCAGCGGACCCATCGCGGAATAGAGCGTCACCGGCTCGCGACACGCGACCTGGAAGTAGAATTCCAGGTGGTCCTGCAGATTCTCGCCGACGCCGGGCAGGTCGTGCAGCACGGGAATGTCGAGCGCGCGCAATTCCTCCGCGGGGCCGACGCCCGAGCGTTTCAGCAGCGCCGGGCTGTTGATCGGCCCGCCCGACAGGATCACCGCCCGCGCCGCCCGCGCCGTGTGCTCGGCATGGCCCTGGCGGTAGCGCACGCCCACCGCGCGCCGTCCCTCGAACACGATGCCGGTGGCGAGCGCATGCGTCACCACGCGCAGATTCGGCCGGTTGAGCACCGGGCGCAGATAGGCGTTGGCGGTGCTCCAGCGCCGGCCGCGATGCACGGACATGCCCATGCGGCCGAAGCCTTCCTGCTGGAACCCGTTGTAGTCCTCGGTCGCCGGATAGCCCGCCTGCCGCGCCGCCTCCAGCCAGGCAAGATAGAGCGGGTTCCGCAGCGTGCCGTAGCGGTTGCGCAGTTCCCCCTGGTCGCTGCGGTATTGCGGATCGCCCTCGTCATGCCCGTCGGCGCGGCGGAAATACGGCAGCACATGGCGATAGCCCCAGCCCTCAGCGCCGAGATCCTCCCAGTCGTCGTAGTCGAATGGGTTGCCGCGCACCCAGACCATGCCGTTGACCGAGGACGACCCGCCCAGCACCTTCCCGCGCGGCGTGTGCAGCGTGCGGTTGTTCAGGTGCGGCTCCGGCTCCGTGCGGTACGACCAGTCGTATTTCGGCATGTTCATCGGGTACGACAGCGCGCTCGGCATCTGGATCAGCACCGAGCGGTCGGAGCCGCCGAATTCCAGCAGCAGCACGCGGATGCCCGCATCCGCGCTCAGCCGGTTCGCCAGCACGCAGCCGGCGGAGCCGGCGCCGACGATGACGTAGTCGTACATGTCCATCAGTACGGCGACTCGATGTCCTGCATGGCGACATAGACGCTCTTGATCTGCGTGTAGTGCTCGATCGCGGCGCGCGAATTCTCCCGCCCCAGGCCGGACAGCTTCACCCCGCCGAACGGCAGCTCGATCGGCGTGATGTTGTAGTGGTTGATCCAGCACGTCCCCGCCTGCAGCCGCGCCACCACGCGATGCGCGCGGGCGAGGTCGCGGGTGAACACGGCGGCGGAGAGGCCGAAGTCGGTGGCGTTGGCGCGGGCGATCACCTCCTCCTCGTCGTCGAAGTCGAGCACCGACATGACGGGGCCGAAGATTTCCTCGCGCACGATGTCCATCTCGTCGCGGCAGTTGTCGAACACGGTCGGCGCGACGTAGCTGCCGCCGGCCGGCACGCCGCTTGTGATCCGCTCGCCGCCGATCAGCACCCGCGCGCCGGCCGCGCGTCCGCGCGCGATGTAGCCCAGCACCATGTCCGCATGCTCGGCGGAGATCAGCGGGCCGACCTGCGTGTCGGGGTCGAGCGGGTCGCCGATCCGCAGCGCGGCGACGCGGGCGAGCAGCTTCTGCAGGAACGCATCCTTGACCGCGCGATGCACGAACACGCGCGTGCCG
>JAJZVE010001022.1 GCA_021845835.1 Pseudomonadota bacterium
GCGCAAACCCCATGTTGGCGATGTCGCCGGCGCGCAGATTGACCTCCGCCGCGCTGCCGGCGCCCTCCACCAGCACGAGGTCGCAGCCGGCGCGCAGCCGGGAGAAACTGTCGAGCACGTGCGGCAGCAAGTGCGGCTTGAGCGTCTGGTATTCGCGCGCGCGGGCGGTGGCGAACACGCGCCCCTGCACCACGATCTGCGCGCCGGTCTCGCTCTGCGGCTTGAGCAGCACCGGGTTCATGTGGACGGAGGGCGCGATGCGCGCGGCCCGCGCCTGCAGCGCCTGCGCCCGCCCGATCTCGCCGCCGTCGTCGGTGACGGCGGCGTTGTTGGACATGTTCTGCGGCTTGAACGGCCGCACGCTGAGGCCGCGCTGCGTGAACGCGCGCGCGAGGCCGGCGACCAGCAGCGATTTGCCGACGGACGAGCCGGTGCCTTGCAGCATGAGGGCGCGCATTGTCACGCTTCTGCGTAGGGCGGAAAAGCGAAGCGCCTTCCGCCAACTTCCGTCACGACCGCTCTCCCGTTTCGGCCGGCTCGTCGGCGCCGCCCACCCAATCGGCCGGATAAAACCCCGCCGCCACGCAACGTCGGAACGTCGAAAACGGCCACTCGGCCGGCGTCCCTGCCAGCCCATGCCTGACCGGATTGAAATGGATGTAATCCATGTGCGCCGCAAAATCCCGTTCGTCGCGGATCGTATGCTCCCAGTAGCGGCGCTGCCAGATGGCACGCTCGCCGCGAGCGCGGTTGACGGGCGTCCTGTCCTCGATCGCCGGCAGCGATTTCACGAAGCCGATTTTTATGTCCCGCCAGCGTGCCGGGAAATCGGCGTCGCCCTCCGGCAGCGTCCAGAGGCAATGCATGTGGTCGGGCAGCACCACCCAGGCGACGATGTCGAACGGCCGCCGCGCGCGCGCCTTGCGGACGGAGTCGCGCAGTGCGTCGATGTGAGCGACAAGCAGATCCGAAGTCCGGTCCTGCAGGTTCACGGTGAAAAAATAGGTGCCACCGGCGACGCGGTTGCGGCGATAGTTCGGCATGGCGAGAGCGTAACGTGTCGTCTGCGGGGGCGGAATGCGCTTCGCTGTTCCGCCCTACGTTAGAGGAACTATCATAGCCGGCACAGTCAACGGCGCGCCGCAAGCCGCGGTCCCATGCCGGCACGCTCAGAACTCCACCCCCGCCTGCGCCTTCACCCCCGCCGCGAAATGGTGTTTTACCACCGTCATCTCGGTCACAAGGTCCGCGGCCGCGATCAGCGCCGGTTTCGCATTCCGGCCGGTGACGACGACGTGCAGCATCTTCGGGCGGGCGGCCAGCGCCGCCAGCACCTCCGCCACATCCAGATAGTCGTAGCGCAGCGCGATGTTCAGCTCGTCGAGCACCAGCAGGGCGAGCTCCGGCCGCTGCATCTCGGCCATCGTCCGGTCCCAGGCGCGGCGCGCGGCGGCGATGTCGCGGGCGCGGTCCTGCGTTTCCCAGGTGAAGCCCTCGCCCATCGTGTGCCACGAAACGCGGTCGCCGAATTGTTCCAGGACGGTGCGCTCGCCGGTGGACCAGGCGCCCTTGATGAACTGCACCACCGCGACCTTCCGCCCGTGCCCGAGCATGCGCAGCACGAGGCCGAACGCCGCCGTCGATTTGCCCTTGCCGGCGCCGGTGTGGACGATCAGCAGGCCCTTCTCGATCGTCTTGCCCGCCACCTCGGCGTCCTGCACCGCCTTGCGCTTCGCCATCCGGGTGCGATGGCGGTCGTCATCCTGGTCGGTCATCTCGCGGCCTGTCGCTCGTCTGCGCGCAGGCTGCCCCGCCGCGGCGCGGAACGCCAGGGGGTTGCGCGGAGGGATTGAATCGGCGCGGCGGGGCGGCTATGCGGGCCGGGACGCCGGCGACGTCAATTCCGGAACATGCTTGCAGAAATCCGCCAGTCCGTATGCTTTCCAGGCACTTGGATCGGAGATCTCCGATGACGCGCGGGCCTCTGGCGGCATTGGCCGCACTCGTTCTGCTGCCGGCCGTGGCGCGCGGCGCCGCGCCGGCGCTGCTGCCGGCGGGGGCGCAGGCGACGGCGGGCGCGGTGCAGTACCGGCCGGTGGAACGCATCACGCCGCTGCCACCGGACGAGAAATGGCGGCTGCTGCGGCGCGAGATCAAGTACGTCTTCATCGTGTTCCAGGAAAACCGCTCCTTCGACCATTATTTCGGCACCTATCCGGGCGCCGACGGGCTGTTCGCGGACGGGCGGCTGCGCGACGTGCCGGGCAGCGTGCAGCGCATCCGCAACACCGACGGCAGCTTCGCCGCTATCTCGCCGTTCCTGATCCCGCGCAGTGTCGTCGCCGCCGACGGCAAGCCGGTGCCGCTCTATCCCGAGGACATACACACCGTCGATCACACGCACGACGGCATCCTGCACGGCCTGCACCTGGACGCGGCGACGCATCGCGACGCGCGCAACGACGGCTACGCGCTGGCGCAGGAGCATCTGTTCTATGCCGGCGACGTGAGCGAAGACTCCGCCATCGTCGGCCAGGACGGCAAATTGCCCGCGATCTTGCCGACGCTCGCGCAGAAGCAGACCGGCGAACTGGCGCTGGCGCATCTGGATTGCGACACCATCCCGTTCCTGTGGCAATACGCCGA
>JAJZVE010001023.1 GCA_021845835.1 Pseudomonadota bacterium
TGGTCTCGGCCTCGAGCAGCGTTGTCGCAATGCCGGCCCGGCGGAGCGCGAGCGCGGCCGCGAGCCCGCCGATGCCGCCGCCGATGACCGCGACGTCGGTCTCGGCGGCGCCCTCGAGCGGCGGGGTGGAGAATGTCTCCCGCGAGAGACGCGTGTAGAGGGCGGAGGGCGGAGGGCCCAGCATCGGGCTAGGATAGTCGGGGCCATGGCTCCCGACAAATTGCGCAGCGGCGCAAGGGCGGCGGACCGTATCGCAAGCGTTCCGTCGCGCCGCGCCGCGCACGGCGTCAAGAAATACCTTGTGCAGAAGGCAGACGGTTGTAAAGTCCTGGGCTTCGTCGCGGGCGACGCGACGGGCGGGAGAAGCGCCGGCACGGCAGCACGGCGCCATGCAGTGAGGGGGCTGACCATGGAAGACGAGTCGAGGGAACAGCTGGTCCTGGGTCGGCGCGGTTTGGCACTCGGTGCCGCCACGCTGTCGATGGTGGGGGCGACACCGGCGCTGGCCGGAGGAACAGGAAAGTTCGTTACGGCGAATAATAACAGTTACGATACGCTCGATCCGCATGTGGTCTTCGATATCGGGCGCATTGCATCGCGGCTCAACCTCTACGACGCGCTCGTGCGCTGGACCGATGATCCGGCGAAGCTCAACATGTGGCTCGCCGAGAAGGTGGACATCTCGCCGGACGCGCTCACCTACACGTTCACGCTGCGCGATGCGAAGTTCCATGACGGCACGCCGGTGACGGCGGAGGACGTGGTCTATTCCATGGAGCGCATCCTGGCGCTGAAGAAGGGTGCGTACGGGCTGTTCTCCAGCGTGGTGAAGCCTGGGACGACGAAGGCGATCGACGCGAAGACGGTACAGTTCAAGCTCAGCGCGCCCTACGCCGTGTTCATGGCAGTGCTGCCCGAGATGTGGGTGGTCAACGCCAAGATGGTCCGCGCGCACGAGAAAAACGGCGACTGGGGGGGCGCATGGCTGGCGCGCAACGAGGCCGGGTCCGGCTCCTTCCGCCTCGCGCATTACGACCCGGCGGTGGGCTTCTCCGCCAACCGCTTTCCCGGCCATTTCATGGGCTGGGGACCGGAGTACCTCGACACGGTCGAGTTCCGCGGCATTCTCGAGGTGGCGAGTCGGGTGCTGGGTCTGGAGAAGGGCGAGTTCGACGCGCTCGATGGCTTCACGCCCTATGACCAGATCAAGCGGATGCGCGGCAAGCCGAATGTGCAGATTTTGGCGAAGCCCTCGCTGCGGACGATGTATTTCATCATCCACAACCGGCGCGCGCCGCTCGACGACGTGAACATGCGCCGGGCGCTGTGCTATGCGTTCGACTATCACGGGTTCATCAACAACCTGCTCGACGGCTCGGTGGTGCGCAATGCCGGCATCATCCCCGATACGATGTGGGGAGCGCCGAAGAATCTTGCAGGCTATACCTACGACCTCGACAAGGCGCGTGCGGCGCTGGCAAAGGTGAAGGGGCCGATTCGCACGCTGACCATCAACGCGCTGGCGGGCTATCCGCAGAGCGGGCAGGCAGCGGAGCTGCTGCAGAGCGGGCTCGCCAAGATCGGCGTCAAGACGACGATTCTGAGCCAGCCATGGCCAGTGGTTGCGGCGAAGCTCGGCAACGAGCAGCTGAGCGCGGACCTGATTCCGCTTTGGCGCAGCGCCTATTTCGCCGACCCGCACAACTGGACAGGCTATATTTACAACAGCAAGCAGATCGGCAAAGGCAATCTCAGCTTCTTCAGCAACAAGCGCTTCGACGAGCTGACCGACAAGGCCCTGGTGCTGGTGAAGCAGGCGGACCGGCAGCCACTCTATGAGGAAGCCTCGCGCATCCTGGTGGACCAGGCGGCGGGGCTGTTCATCTACAACACCAACTATTACGGGGCGTTCGACAAGAAGGTGCGCGGAGTGCGCTACTGCCCGATCGGCGACGCTCAGGACATGCGCTGGCAGTGGCTCGCCTGAGCAAGAGCCGGTGCGGCTGCTCGGGCTGATCGCCCGCAGGCTGGTCTGGGTCCCCGCGACCCTGATCGGCCTGGTCGTGCTCGTGTTCGTGATCTCGCACCTGATGCCGAGCGACCCTGCGCGGATCCTCGCGGGTGAGAACGCGACTACGGCGCAGGTGGCGGCGCTGCGGCATAAAATGGGGCTCGACCAGCCGCTGCCGATGCAGTTGTTGCACTATTTGATCGATGTCGCGCGCGGCAACATGGGCGTTAGCCTCTACACGCAGACGCCGGTCGCGAGCGAGATCTGGCGGCGGCTGCCGGCAACGATGGAGCTAGCGTTCTATGCGATGCTCCTCGCCGTGCTGCTCGGGGTGCCGCTGGGCGTGGTGGCGGCACTGCGACGGAATTCGTGGTTCGACCATGTGTTGCGGGTGGTGACGGTCTCCGGGCTCGCGATCGCCGCGTTCTGGTTCGCGATTTTGCTGCAACTGCTGTTCTCGATGTGGCTCAACCTGACGCCAGTGCAGGGCCGGATCAGCGATTTCGGACCGAGCGGGGTGACGGGGTTCTATACGATCGATGCGGCGATTTCCGGCGACTGGTCGACGGAAATCGACGTGCTGCGGCACCTGGCGCTGCCGGTGATCACCCTCGCCTTCCCCGCGATGGCCACG
>JAJZVE010001024.1 GCA_021845835.1 Pseudomonadota bacterium
TGGACCCCTCCCAGCACCACATCGATGGTATCCACAGCCCTTCCCACGGCGCCGCCGTGGCATTGATCAGCAATTCGGCGCAGGTCGCGAACTGGCTGGCGAACGGCGCCGACGTGAAAGAAACGACCGGATCAGGCATGTCCTACTCCTCGACCACCGCCAGAACGTCTTCCTGCCCGATCACCTCGCCAAGCTCGACCCGATGGCGCAACGTGCCCGCCACCGGCGCCCGCGCCTCGAAGAACACCTTCATGCTCTCGACCTGGCAGACGATCTCGCCCTCCGCGACCAGCGCCCCATCCTCGACGAGCCATTGCGCGACCACACCGACAATCGGCGGATGGATGGGGGTTTCGGTCATGTCCAAACCGGACCTATCACGAAACTGCGAGAAGAAACAAGGCTATACCATGTCCTGCCGCCGCTCGCGCCAGTTGATCGTCAGGTTGCATGCCTCATGCGGCAGGTTGGAGGAGATCTCGACGACAATCCCGCCCTCGGCATAGGCGCCAAGCCAGAATGACCCCGTGAAGGTAGAGGGCTGATACCACAGCATTTTTCCTGCCCCGTCGATCACCCGCGCGCGTGCCCACGAACCGGCCGAAACGATCTGGACGGAGTAGAGTTCGGCATCCCGGCGGGCGAGGCGCCACACGCCGGATTCCGTCAGCCGCACCGAACGCATGAGGCTGCCTGGCGCCGCGGGGGCGTAGATGTCGCGGATGCCGGCGGGAAGCGGCTCAGGCACCGGCCGGGATCGCCCGATCGGCCGGCACCATCGGCAGGCCGCGAATGCGCAGCCGCTCGCTGGTCAGATGCGGCGCGCACTCGATCGCCAGTCCAGACTCCGACCAGCGCAGCCGGAAGAACATCGGGTCGCGGATCGCGGCCAGCCGCAGCACAACCGCCGTGTCGTTCACCCGGCCGCTGCGGATCGGCTCCAGGAACCACAGTTCCCACCAGCGGATCGCATCCACCACGCGGCGGATCGCCGTGCCGGCCAGAAGGACGCGGCGGATGGTCACTTTTTCGCGCTCCGGAACGGCATCCACACAATCGAGGCGAAGGCGTTGACCCCCATGTGCTCGCCGACAACGCGCACCGTCAGGCCGTGGATGAAGCCGGCGTCCAACATCCAGCTTCCCATCGCGACCGGATTGGCCTTGTAGAAGGCTCGCCCGTTCCGCCTTCCGTAGGCGATGTGGGCGTCGCGTCTGGCAAGCGTCGCGTCGCCGGCAGTGCCGTCCATCAGCGCCGCGAACTCCGCCTCCGTGTAGGGCGCCGGTTCCGTCATGCCATCGTCGGGAAAGAACCCGTTGGCGTCGGGGATGCCGTCGATGACCTCCATCTGTCCCGACCCCGCATGCGTGCATGCGATGGTGCGCAGCGTGCCCGGTCCCGGCTCAAGAACGAACAGCCCCTTGCGGTCCAGCAACCAGCACTTGCCGCCGATCGGGGGAAGCGGAACCTCAACCAGTTCGGGCGTCATGCAGCCTCGCGAAACAACACGGCGGCGTGATCGTTACCACACCACCGCCTTCCCCGCCACCCGATCCACCCCCGCGTTCACCCCACGTCCGTAGGGTGACGGCACCGCGCGGGTCGCGACAGGAACGGCAACGCAGCCCGCGTTCACCCCACGTCCGTAGGGTGACGGCACCCGATCAGCGGCATCCCTCGGAAACTGTTGGGTGATTCGGCGTTCCGGCGCGGCCGAAATCGCGCCTTCCCGCCCGGACCCGCATGGCCCGAAGACGATCACGTCAGACCACCGCTGCCGACGCCTGCTCCTTCTCGATCATCGCGATCTTCGGCGCCGCCAGCCGCACCTTCAGGTCCACGTTCACCGCGTTCTGCAACGCCCGCGCGCCGCTGATGATCGTGCCAGCCTGCTTGGGTTCCATCGCCCCAGACGTGATGCCGGCAATGGCCGCACGCGCGGCCGTCACCGATTCGTTCACGATGGGCGTTTTGATCTCATACATTCGCAGCCTCCTTCTTCACGATTCGCCGCGCCTTGCGCAGCACCTTGCCGCTCTCGACCAGATCGCGCCCGACCGCGGCCTTCGGCGCGATATCCTCAATGACCGCGAACGCACCGCCGCGCTCGGCCATCTTGTATTGCAGCATCTGGATCGCCGCGGCTGGCGCCTGTGACAGCACGCGCCGGTTCATCGCCGCCTTCGTCTCGACATTCGCGCCCCAGTCGCGTTCGTCGCCACGCCCAGTCGCCGTGGTCTCCTTGATCTTCGGCGACCTGACTTGCAGTTCCGCGAATCTCCGCACCAGCATCGTGGTCCAGGCGTGCATGGCCTCGCGCCGCTGCCGCGCCTGCCGCGCCTGCAGACGCGCCTTCTGCCGCCGCAAGGCCCGGTATTTGTGCGAGCCGCGCCTGCACCGCGCCATGCGGCGCTGAAGCGCCTCGATCTTGTCGAAACCCCCACGTTCGTGCCCACGCTCACCCCCCGCCTGAGGGGTGTCCGCGCCTGCGCGACATCCGCGACGGCCGCGACTCGACCCACGCTCACCCCCCGCCTGAGGGGTGTCCGCGCCGCGTAGCGGGCCGTGGTTGCCGCCTGCGAGCCCACGCTCACCCCCCGCCTGAGGGGTGTCCGCGCCGCGTAGCGGGCCGTGGTTGCCGCCTG
>JAJZVE010001025.1 GCA_021845835.1 Pseudomonadota bacterium
TCCTGGTCGTCGCCGACTTGTCCATTGTCGGCCTGTCCATTGTCGGCCTGTCCGTCGTCGGCCTGCCTGTCGTCGGCCTGCCTGTCGCGGGCTTTCCTGATGCGGCGTCGCTTGGCAGGCGTGTCGCTCGGCTGCGTGGCCGGTTGTTGCAAGACGCCCGGGCCGCCCGACAGCGTTCCGCCGACCAGCGGCGCCCCCGCGGTATCCGCGCTCGCGGACAGGCCCCCGCCGGGTACCAGATTGAACTGGTTCATGATGTCCGCGGCGGTGATCGTGCTGCCGGCCCACGCCGCCGCCGGCGCCAGACAGGCGAGGACGATCAGGGGCAACCGGATTCGGCGCAACGGCGGCATCTCTCTATCGACTCCCGGATCGTCACCGCACAAATATCATTTTCCGGTTCTGTAACGCAACGCATTTGTGTGGATAAAGCAATCGTGTGACCCGCCGCTGCAGGTGGGGGCTATGCGTCGGCGGCGGGGTGGTCCGGGCGGGGCCGCGCGGCCAGCAGCGCCGCTTCCACCGCCGGGTCCGGGCCGGGCAGCGCGCCACCACGTCCGAGCAGGCGCCGCAGCTTGGCCAGCTGGTCGTAATAGGCCCGGCACATGCTGCACAGCCGCAGATGCCACCAGGCCGCAAGCCGCACTTTCCAGGGCAGCGTGCCTTCCATGTAGCCGGTGGCGAGTTCGCTCATGTCGCGGCAGGTCGGACTCGGCATGGTGAATCTCCTTCAGGACCGGGACTCGCAAACCGATCCTGCGTTACAACATGCCTCGTCGCTGATTCGGACCGTTTCCGCAGACCTGCCATGCCGAGTGATGCCGACCGCGCCTTCGACGACCCGGACTTCCTCGCCCGGCTGCGCGCCGGGGACGAGGCGGCCTATCGCCGGCTGATCCGCCGCTTCCACGGCGCGCTGGTCGGCACCGCCAGCGCCATCATCGGCAGCCGCGCGCAGGCGGAGGAAGTGGTGCAGGATGCCTGGCTCGCGGTGTTCGCCGGCATCGGCCGCTTCGAGGGGCGATCGACGCTCGCCAGCTGGCTGTTCGCCATCGTGCTCAACCGCGCCCGCACCCGCGCCAGCCGCGAGGGGCGGCTGGTGGCGCTGCCGGCGCTGGAGGGCGCGGAGGGCAGCGAGCGGGCGGTGCCGCTCGACCGCTTCCAGCCGGACGGCCACTGGACCGAGCCGCCGCGCCTGTGGGACGAACTGGACCCGGAACGCCAGGTCGCCGGCCGGCAGCTCTGGCAGCACGTGCAGGACGCGATCGAGCAGCTTCCCGCCGGGCAGAAGGCGGTCATCATCCTGCGCGACATGGAGGCGGTGGGCGCCGAGGAAACCTGTGCGCTGCTGGGCATCTCGGCGGAGAACCAGCGCGTGCTGCTGCACCGCGCCCGCGGGCGGGTGCGGCGGGCGGTGGACGAACTGCTGCAGGCCGGCGCGCCGCGCGGCGCGGCGGCATCCCGGACGGCGGCGTCCGCTGCGGCGGCGCCCCTGCGCGGGACGGCGCTGCGGTTCGTCGGCTGGCTGTTCGCAGCGGCTTCGTTCCGGCCTAGACTGGCGGGATGACACCTCGCCCCACCATCATCGACTGCGACCCCGGCACCGACGACGCGATCGCGCTCTGGCTCGCGCTCGCCTCGCCGGAACTCGACGTGCGACTGGTCACCGCGGTCGGCGGCAATGTCGGCCTTGCGCACACGTTGCGCAATGCGCGCGCGATCGTCGGCCTGGCCGGCCGCCGTGACATCCCCGTCGTCGGCGGCGCCGACCGGCCGCTGCTGGGCCGGTTCGAGGACGCGGCGCATGTGCATGGCGACAACGGGCTGGGCGGGCTTGCCCTGCCGGACGGGCCGCCGGCCACGCCGGGGCTGGCCGCCGATGCGATCCGCGACGTTCTGCGCGCCGCGCCGGCGCGGTCGGTGACGCTGATCGGGCTCGGCCCCGCCACCAATCTCGGCCTCGTCTTCGCGACCGAGCCGGCGCTGGCGGAGCGTGTCGCCGAGATCGTGCTGATGACCGGGGCGGTGGCCGAGGGCAATGTCACGCCTTCGGCCGAGTTCAACGCCTGGAACGATCCCGAGGCGCTGGCGATCGTGCTGGAGGCCGACGCGCCGGTGACGCTGGCGACTTTGGATGTCACCAACCAGGCGCTGTGCCGGCCCGCCCATGTCGCCGCCCTGCGCGCGGCCGGGCAGGGGGCCTGCGCCACCGCCGCGGCGGCGATCTGGGACGCGGTGAAACCCTCGCGCCGCTCCGGCGGCCTCGGCCATGAGCAGCACGATGCCTGCGCGGTCGCCTGGGCGGTGGCGCCCGGGCTGTTCACGCACAGCGCGGTTGCCGCCGCCGTCGATTGCGGGCCGGGACTCGGCCGCGGCCGCACCGTGATCGACCGCTGGGGACGCAGCGGGCGCGCGCCGCGCGCCCGGCTGCTGGAAACGGTCGCCGCGGAAAAATTCTTCGCGCTGCTGACGGAGCGGCTCGCCGCGCTGCCGTGAGCGGCGGGTCAGCCGCCGGAACCGGATTTCGCGGCGTGCTGGCGCAGGATCGTCTCCAGCGTGAAGCAGGCGGTGCGGGCGGCATCCGCCGCCTGCCGCAGGTTCTCGTTGCCGAAGAACCGCTCGGTCAGCAGGATGTCGTAGCATT
>JAJZVE010001026.1 GCA_021845835.1 Pseudomonadota bacterium
CAGGCCCGAGAGGAAATGCTCCATGATGATGCCGAGCACCTGCGGCTTCAGCGCCTGCCATTCGATGGCGCCGGTCCTGGTCACGGTGACGAAGTCGCCGCCGAGGAACACGCGCGCGACGCCGGGCAACTGGAACAGGGCGCTGGCGAGCGGGCTGCGCCCGGCGGCCTCGGCGGCGGCGAAGTCGGCGGTGGCGTCGCCGAGCACCTCGCGGCCGGGGAGGAACTTCAGCGTCGCGGGGTTCGGGGTGCCTTCGGTCTCGATGAACATGGGCGGCGATCCTGTGCGGCGAATGCGGACTGTGTGGGTCCAGTTAGGCCGAACACATTGCGCGCGGGGCGGCGGTTGACAAGGGCCGCGGCGGAGCCTCGCGGTTGCGGCCGGCGCAGGGCGCGCGCGGGCGCTTCTTCCCCCTGGCGGGGAAAACCGCCCTCCTCCCGGCAGCGTGGCCGGTCAGGCCGGCAGCGGCGGCGAGCCGGCGGCCTCCGGCGCCGGGAAGCGTCGGGGACGGGAGGGCGACCGGGCGGGCGGCGTTGCCGCCGGCGGAACGGCGGTCCGGGCGGCGACGGGGGACGGTTCGGGCGGATCGGCGCGGCGCAGGACGGGCGGGAGCGGTTCGTCCGAGAGCATCTGCCAGAGCGGGCGGAGGGTGCGGCCGATCTGCGGCGCCGTGGCCAGCATCGCCCGCATGTCCGGGTCGTCGAGCAGGCTGCGCAGATGGTTCGCACCGACTCCGGCGCCCGGCACCAGCCGCACCAGCCAGAGCCGCCCGCGCGGCAGGCGGGGCAATTCCGCCCACTGGCCCGGCGGGTGCCGGCGCGGGCCGGTCGGGCGACGGCGGGGGCGCGGCGGCGCCAGAGTGCCGGCGTGAAAGCGGGCGGCGTAGCGGGCGAGGCGGTTGCCGATGCGCTGCAGCCGGATCGCGATGGCCACCGTCAGCGGCCCCGCCAGCCCCGGCTTGCCCGGCCGCTGCAGCCGCGCGCCGGTCATCGCGAGCAGGGTCGCGATGATGCCGGCGAAGCGGGCGGCGAGAGGGATGGCGCGGGACATGGAAGGAAACATAGCACGAACATTCCGGCCAAGGCAAGCGAAATCCGGCGCGGCGATTGGGTCTGAACTTCTGTGATGGGTGGATTTCGGTCCGTCCGCTTCGGGCAGCGAGCACCCGTAGGGCGCATAAGCGCAGCGCCATGCGCCAACGCAGGCCGCCGCGCGCGCGATCGGGTCGTCAACGTCTCTCCCCGATCGGCCTGTTCCGCATCGCGTGCGCTCCAGTCGGCGGGATACAGCCGCGCTGCAACGCAGCGATGGAACGAGGAATACGGCCAGTCCGCCGCATGTTCGACAAGCCCGTGCTTCACCGGGTTGAAGTGCACGTAATCCATGTGGCCGGCATAGTCCCGCGCGTCGCGGATCGTATGTTCCCAGAAGCGCCGCTGCCAGATGCCGCGCTCGCCGCGCCGGTGCCTGACCGGCGAGCGGGGTTCGGTTGGCGGCAGTGCCTTTGTGAACGACTTCTTCAACTCCCGCCAGCGGCCGGAAAAATCGGCGTCGTTCGGCGGCAGCGTCCAGATGCAATGCATGTGATCGGGCAGCACCACACAGGCATCGACATGGAACGGCGCGCGCAAGAACGTCCCGCACCGCGTCGCGCAACAGATTGACGTGCGTGACCAGCAGCCTGCTGTTGCGATCGAGCAGGTTGACCGTGAAAAAGTAGGTCCCGCCAGGCACCCGGTTGCGGCGATAGTCCGGCATGCGGGCAGTGTGCCTGGTCCCGTGCGCCACCGGAAGCAGGGCCGCTTCGGCGTCCTGGTCGTGGCATGCGTCGGCGCATGGCGCTTCGCTTATGCGCCCTACGCTTGCTACGCTTGCTCGGCGGCGAATGTCTGACGTGGGTCGGAAATGGACGGACCGAGGTGGATTTCAAACTGAGGCGCTGCCGGGCGGCAGCCGGGCGCGCTCAGCCTGCGGCAGGTGCCGCGTGGCGGCGGACCCAGGCGGTGAAGGTGGCGTCGTCCACGTCGCCGGCGGCCATGGCGAGCATGGTAAGGACGGCTTCGACTTCGGGCGGCGAAAAAGCGTAGCCGTTCACATCAAGGAACGTCACCATCGCCATCCAGGCGGCCCGCTTGTTGCCATCGACGAAAGGATGGTTGCGGGCGATGCCGATGGCGTGCAGCGCCGCCAGCTCCGGCATGTCCGGGTCGGCATCGGCGGCGGCGTTCTGCGGGCGCGCGAGGGCACTTTCCGGCAAGCCGTCGTCGCGCACGCCGTTTGCCCCGCCGTGACGCTCACTCTGTTCATCGTGGATGGCCAGTACAACCGCCTTCGACAACCAGATGGTCATTTCGCGAGTTCGCGCAGGACGTTGTGCCAGCGGTTCATCAACTTCCGTGCTGTTTCCATCTGCTGCTCGAACTCAGGGTCCGCTTTGGCGAGGCGGATGCCGTCCGGCGTGCGGACCACCGAGAGCGTATCCCCATCGCCCACGTTCAGCTCGGCCAGCAATTCCTTCGGCAGGATGACGCCGACCGAGTTGCCGATGGCACGCAGCTTGAGAGTGGACATGGGGCGCCTCCGTTGATACGAAAGTTATAACATGGCGCGCGGGTGGCAGCAATTGGCGGCGGGCTGCC
>JAJZVE010001027.1 GCA_021845835.1 Pseudomonadota bacterium
TTCTACCCCGAACTGGCGCGGCGGCTGGGCTGCGAGCTGGTGCTGCCGCCCCACGGCGACGTGGCGAACGCGGTGGGCGCGGCGGTCGCGGTGATGAAGGCGCGCGCGATGACCGAGATTTCCTCGGCCGGGCTGGGCGCCTGGCGCGTCCACCATCGCGGCGAGCCGATCCCGGTCGCGGAGGCGGCGGAGGCGCTGGCGCTGGCGCGCGACCTCGCGATCACGGAAGCGCGCGACGCCGCCGCCCGCATCGGGCTGGCGGCGCGCGACGTGGCGCTGCATGTCGAACGCATCGACCTGCCCGGCAGCACCGGCGATGCCGGCCTGATCGCGGCCACGGTGTTCGCCGAGTGCGTCGGCGGCACCTAGCCGGAGCGCCGCTCTAGCCGAGCCGGAACGCCGGCCGGGGGGCGGCGCCGGCCGCCCGCCACGGACCGGCTGGGCGGATCAGGTCGTCTTCGGCGCGTGGCCGCCGAGCTTCTCGATCATGCGCAGATGCTCCTCCAGCCGTGGCAGCACGGTGGCGGCCAGTTGCTTCAGGTTGGCGTCGCTGCCCTGCTCGGCCTCGGTGCGGAACAGGCGGATCGCCTGCTCGTGCATCATCGCCTGGTCGTTGAGCCAGTGCCGGTCGAACGCGGCCCCGTGCATCCCGCGCAGATGCTGCAGCATGGCCTGTTGCTGCCGGTCGGGCTCGGTCGGCGCGGTCATGTTGTCGTGCTGCGCGACCATCGCCAGTTTCTGGTTGATCCATTCATGGTCCCGCACCAGCGTCTGCGCCACCTGGCGCACGTCGCTGCGATGCCCCCGCTTCTCGGCGAGCTGGGCGCTCTGCACCTCGGCGGTGCCGGCCTGCCCTGCCTGCAGGACGAAGCTGCTGTCCGGCGCGGCGCCCGTCTGCGCCCAGCCGGAGGACAGCGGCAGCGCCGCCGCAAGGCATCCGCCGAGAATCCACAGCCCGCATCGTGTCATCGCATCTCTCTCCCGGTTCCGCCGCGCCGCCCCGGCACGGCTGCGGGCGCAACGCGGCGGCTGGCTTATCGTTCACCGCCGGTCAGTGCGCCGCGCGATGAACGCAGCAGGGGAAGAGTCCCCGGCGCCACACCACCAAAGAAAATGTGAGTCTCGGCCCGCAACCGTGCCTTGTCTAGAATGTCTTGACCGAACATATCGCCCTCACGTAGCAAAACACCGCGCCGTCTGACACTGTTCAATAGAATATCGTCTCAATGAAACGAGACTAAAGATGGCGGAATGATCGGCAACCGGCAGCGAAGGAATGCGCCATGTCCGGCTATACATTCAAAACCATTTCGGTGCCTGGCGCCGCAACGACCGCAGCCAACGGCATCAACGACAAGGGGCAGATCGTCGGCAGCTTCTGGGACGCCAGCGGGCACGAATACGGCTTCATCGATTCGGCGGGCGGCTTCGCCACCATCTCCGTCGCCGGCGCGGCCAGCGTCGCCGCCAACGGCATCAACGATCTCGGCGCGGTGGTCGGCACCTTCACCGACAGCGCCGGGGTCACGCATGGCTTCCTGGACAATGGCGGCACCATCGTCACGATCAACGCCCCCGGCGCGGTCGGCACTGCGGCGGACGCGATCAACGACCAGGGGCAGATCGTCGGCAGCTTCCTCAGCCCGAAATCGCCCACCGATCCCGCCGCCGTCGGGCCGGCGGTGAACGGCTTCCTGCGCGATCCGGCCGGCGGCTTCACCACCATCGTCGCCGGACGCAACGACGGCTTCCAGGGCGTCACCCAGCCCTATCCGTTCGGCATCAACGACAGCGGCGTGATCGTCGGCACCACGCAACTGGCGCCCGGCGGCCAGCCGCAGGCCTGGGAATACACGGGCACCACGCTGGAACCGCTGCCGACGATTGCGGGAGCGATGGGCACCGGCGCCACCGACGTGAACAACAACGGGCTGATCGTCGGCTGGTATGGCGTCGCCGATGCCGGCACCATCCCCGACGGCGCCACCTTCCTCGACAACAACGGCACGCTGACCGAGATCACGCTGCCCGGCACGCCCCACGCCATCAACAACCAGGGGCAGATCGTCGGCAGCGCCAACGGCGAGGGTTTCCTTGCCACCCCGGCCGCCAGCCTGGCCAGTTCGCCGGCGACCAACGACACGTCATGCCTGCGCGCCGGCACGCCGGTCCTGGCCGAGCACGGCCCGGTACCGGTGGAGGCGCTGCGCCCCGGCGCGCGCCTGCGCACCGCGTCGGGGCGGCTGGCGAGCGTGCGCTGGGTCGGGCACCGGACGGTGGCGCTGCGCGGCCATGCCAACCCGGACGGCGTGGTGCCGGTGCGCTTCGCCGCCGAGTCGCTCGCCCCCGGCGTGCCGCGCCATGACGTGTGGCTGTCGCCCGACCATGCGGTGTTCGTGGGCGGCGTGCTGATCCCGGCGCATCGCCTCGCCAACGGCGCCACCATCCGCCGCGACAGGCGGGCGGCGCGCGTCACCTACGTGCATGTCGAACTCGACCGCCACGACATCATCCTGGCCGACGGGATGCCGGCCGAGAGCTATCTCGACACCGGCAACCGCGGCCAGTTCGACCGCGAGGCCGGCGTGCGCCCGCTGTTCGACGGCGGGGCGCAGGACCGGCTCGCGGCGTCGCTCG
>JAJZVE010001028.1 GCA_021845835.1 Pseudomonadota bacterium
CGTTCGAGAGCAAGCACCCCGAATACCGCGGCCGGCTGTACTGGGAGACGATTCCGCCCGGCCGGCTGGTGGAGCAGATCAAGGCCGGCGGCACCATCACCTCCGGCAACATGACCTGGACCGTGCCGGCCGATGCGTATTTCGCCGGCTATGCGCGCGTGAAGCAGTTGATCGCGGAGGGCCTGCTCACCGGTCCCGCCGTGCCCTATGTCACGAATACGCTGACCATCATGGTGCCGAAGGGCAATCCGGGGCACGTCACCGGGCTTGCCGATCTGGCGAAGCCCGGCTTGCGCCTGGTGATGCCGAATCCGGCCTATGAAGGGATCGCGCGGCAGATCAAGGCGGCGCTGACCAAGGCCGGCGGCGCGGCGCTGGTGACGGCGGTGTACGACACCAAGGTGCATGACGGCAGCACGACGCTGACGCAGATCCATCACCGGCAGACGCCGCTGTGGCTGATGCAGGGGCGCGGCGAGGCCGGCGTCACCTGGCAGTCGGAGGCGCTGTTCCAGGAGCAGGCCGGGCATCCGATCACGCATGTCGCGATCCCGGCGGCGCAGAACAGCACCGCGGTCTATGCCGGGGCGCTGGTCAAGGGCGCGGCGCATCCGCAGGCGGCGCGGGACTGGCTCGCCTTCATCCGCTCGCCCGAGGCGCTGGCGATCTTTGCCCGCTACGGCTTCAAGCCCTACACCGCAAGCAAGTAGCGACATACGGCAACAGGAGGCGAGAATGGCGACGCTGGCCGCCGGACGCCTGGGCGTGGGCCGCGAGGCCGCCACACCCGGCGAACGCAACTGGCGCATCGCGGCGATCGCGATGCTGTCGGTGCGCTGCATCCAGGGCTTCATCTACTGGGGCGGCGGATCGCGCCGCTTCATCTATGCGCCCGCCAAGCTGGACGCCTGGGGCGGGCACAACTGGATGGCGAACAAGTTCCAGTCCGCCATGCCGGGCGCGCTGCTCGGCATGGAGCATGTCATCGCCTTCATGCTGCAGCATTTCTGGCTGCTCTATGCCGGCGTGATCCTGTTCAGCGCCGCCGAGCTGATCGCCGGCGCGGCGCTGATCGCCGGGCTGATGACCCGCGCGGCGGCGCTGGTGTCGATGGCGTTCTCCGTGCTGCTGATGCTGATGTTCGGCTGGCAGGGCGCCACCTGCATCGACGAGTGGACCATGGCCGCCGCCAATCTGGCGATGGGGGCGACGCTGATGCTGGCCGGCAGCGGCGCCTATGCGCTGGACAACGTGCTGCTGAAGCGCAATCCGGCACTCGCCGACCGTGCCTGGTTCCGCTGGGCCGGCGGCAGCCTGCCGTTGCCGGTCAGCGACGGCGGGTTCCGCGCGCTCGGCCTGCTGGTGCTGGCCTTCGTGCTGGCCTTCGACATCGGCACCTACCACTACTATCGCGGCTCGGTGGTCACGCCGTTCCACGGCGGCCCGGTCAGCCCCAGCAGGCACCATTTCACGCTGACCGACGCAGCCGTGCTGCCGGATGGCGGCGTGCGGTTCCATATCTATCTCGACGGCGGCACGCCGGAGGCACCGGCGCATATCATGGCGGCGAGCCTGCTCGGCGCCGACGGCAAGCCGGTCGCGACCTGGGACACCGCCACGCTGTCGAAGCTGCCCGCCGGCGCGGTCCGCAATGACTTCGCCTACAACAGGTTCAAGTCGGGGCCGTACGGCCTGGTGGCGGAGATGGGCGCGATGGCGACCGTCACGTTGCCGCCAGCGGCCGGCGCGCCGCCGTCGGGCGCCACGGTCCTCAAGGTCACCGACGTGAACGCCCACAGCTTCACGACAAAGATCGCCCCGGTCACACGATAGGCCGGCGACCTGCCATCGCAGCGAACGCCCGGCCCCGCCGGGCGTTCACGTGTGATGGCCATGCTGGAAAATGCCCTGGAGGGCAACGTCGCGCTGCTTGCGGCCGCGGGCGCCGCGACGCTCGTGCTGCCGGCGGTCCTGCCGCATCTCGCCCCGCCATTGCGCGCGGCGGTGAAATCCGGGCTGTCGCTGTTCATCGAGGCCGAAGCCGAAGCCGAGGGCGGCATCATGGGCCGGCTTGCGGAAACCACCGTGCAGGCGGTGCTGGACAATGTCGGCGGCAGCGGTTCGCGCGAACACCGCCAGGCGGCGGCACAGGATGCGGTGCGCCGGTTCGAGGCGACGGCGCGCGCCCGCGCGCAACGCTACGGCTGGAACGAGGCCGACTCCGCCGCGCGCTATCGCTCTCACGTCGCGCATTTCCGCCGCGCGCTGGCCAAGGCCAGACATCAGGCCCCGGCACGGCAGCGCGAACTGCTGACCCATGCGGGCGAGGTGCTGTCGGAGGACTGGTGACGCAAAACGCCGTGAGAAGCCGTGCAAACCCGCTGCCGGAAGCTAGGTGTCTTGACTTCCCCAGTCTGCAAGGAGACGAGCGATGGCATGGATCGAGGACGTGTTCGAGGGAGGTATCGGCCCCGGTCTCGCGGTCGGCATCGGCGCCGCCGTGCTGTTGCCGGTGCTGCGCCCGGTGCTGCGGCCGGCGGCCAAGACGGTGATCAAGGCCGGGCTGATGGTCTATGACCGCGCCCAGGACGCGATGGCCTATGTCAGCGAAACCGCGGGCGCTCCCGCCACCGA
>JAJZVE010001029.1 GCA_021845835.1 Pseudomonadota bacterium
CCACCTTGGCCTTGAATGCCGGGCTGTGCGGCCGGCGGGGTCGTCTTGACATGGTACCCTCTCCTGATCCGCGGCATCCTCGCCGCGCTCAGGCAGAAATTCCACTTATCGACCTGTCCCAATTTGCCCAGCCACCTCTCGCAGATCGCGGTCGCGCGCGACAGCGAGTCGGTGGACATGCCAATGCGCCGGCACGCGCGCGGTCCCGCAGGGCACCGACCGCGATGAGCGCGCAAGGGCGGATGCGGCCATTTCGTTGTCGTATCGGAACGATAACGGCGCATCGCTGCCGCTTCGCCTTTCAGCCCGCACGCGGCGGCCCGCAGGCACCGGTTTCGGCCGGCACGGCACAGGGCGGGGCCGTGTCCTGCGATCGGGGCGGCGGGGTCACGGGTCGTTCGGAAGGGGGCGGGCGGACGGCGGCGGCTTCAGGGTCCGGCGCGGACGGCCTGGCGAGCCGCAGGCTGGGTGGGGGACGGATGCCCAGCATGTGGCAGAGCGGGCGGAGGATGCGGCCCGCCTCGGGGACGGCTTCGATCAGGGCCGTTATCTCGGGATCGGCAAGCAAGTACCGCACCTGCGAGGCGCCCGACGATGCCGCCGGCACCAGGCGGAGCAACCAGAGGAAGCCGCGCGGCAAGGTCTGCGGCCCGGCGAGGCAGGGTTTTGCGGGACGGGGCCTGGTGGGACGGGGATGCTGTCTGCGCCGGCGCGGCGGCGTCCCCGCCTCGCCGCGGGCGGCGACGCGGGCGAAGCGGACGCCGAGGCGGTTGAGCCGCGTCCAGATCAGGACGATCATGGGGGCGGCGAGCCGCCCGCCGGCGATCTGCGCGGCGACGGTCCGGCACAGACCCGCGATGATGCGGGCGAAACGCTCGGCCAGGGTGGGAGGGGCGCTGGGGGGCACGACAGTCATACTAACATGCGCGGTGACAGGCTGGGCAAGCGGGATCTTCGGCCACGCCGTCCTCGCGGCCGCGGGCGCGCGTCGATCGCTCGCGTCCGGCGAGCACGGCGCGGCGGCGGACTGGTTCGTGCCGCGCCGCAGCAAGCAAAAACAGACTGATCGTCAAACGGGCATGGCGCGAGACCCTTGTCGCGTCGTTAGCATGCGCTGGAAGCCAGTGCTGGCAGTGGCTCCGCCGCAGACGCGGACCCGCCGATGGTCTTTGCTGGCTCGGCACGAAAACGTCGGCGGCAAGAAGACATAGGGAGGATGCAGATGGTGAAGCGCAGTTTTGGACTGGCGGCGCTGGCAAGCCTGTTGCTGTCGGGCACGGCGCTCGCGGACGGGAAACTGAAGATCGGCGTGACCGCGACCCTCGAGGGCACGTACACCGTGCTTGGCGTCGATGCCATGGGCGGGGTCAACGCCGCGATCAAGAAATTCGGGAGCACGGCCGGCGGCAAGGAGCTCGAATTCGTCGTCGCGTCCACCGACGCGACGCCGGACTCGGCCGTGCGCGCCGTGCGCAAACTGATCGAGCAGGATCACGTACAAGTGCTGATTTCGCCGCTGTCGGGCGACGAGGGCATCGCGGTGAAGAATTTCGCCAAGACGCATCCCGAACTGACGTTTATCAATGGCGGGTCGGGCGCGCAGGAAACGACCTATGTCGATCCGGCGCCGAATTTCTTCCGCTTCAACATGGACGGCGCCCAGTGGCAGGCCGGCCTCGGCAAGTACGCCTATGAGAAGAAGGGCTATCGCAAGATCGCCACCGTCGCCGAAGACTATTCCTTCACCTACACGCAGGTGTTCGGCGTGGTGCTTGAGTTCTGCGCGCTTGGCGGGCAGGTCTCCAGCCGTCAGTGGGTTCCGCTCGGCACCAAGGACTTCGCCTCGACCATCGCGGCGCTGCCCGACGACGTGGACGCGATCTATCTCGGCCTCGGCGGCGCCGACGCGGTCAACTTCCTCAATCAGTATCAGCAGGCGGGCGGCAAGGCGCACCTGCTCGGCGGCTCGATCATGGTGGACCAGACGGTTCTTTCCGCGAAGGGCGACGCCAAGAACTCGATGATCGGCACCATCGCAGCCAGCGGCATGGCCGACACCTGGGACAATCCGGGCTGGAAGGCTTTCGTCAAACTGTATCAGGACGCGACGCCGGCGGACAAACGCTTCCCGAGCCCGGGGCTGCTGGCCACCAACTACTATGGCGCGACGATGGCGCTCTATGAAGCGCTCAACAAGATCCACGGCGATCTCGGCCCGAACCAGGACAATCTGAAGAAGACGCTGGCCTCGCTCGAGATCGATGCGCCGAACGGTCACATCAAGCTCGACGCGAACCGCCAGGCGATCGGCACCAACTTCGTCACCGAAGTCGCCGACGACGGCAAGGGCAATCTGGTCAGCAACGTCGTGGCGGTCGTTCCGAACGTCAACCAGACACTGGGCTACGATCCGGCCGTGTTCGCCAAGATCGGCCTGCCGAGCCGCAACAATCCCGAATGCAAAAAGTACTGAGGAACCCGGGCCGGCGTCGCGAGGCGCCGGCCTCCTGCCCTTCTGTCCCCTGGCCCTTGCCTGCCTGCGATGACAACGTTCTTGCTTTCTTCCCGCGGATGTTCAATGTTGATTTTGTAAAGGCACAAAGGTCGCGGGGGGATAGGCATGAGCCGTGCG
>JAJZVE010001030.1 GCA_021845835.1 Pseudomonadota bacterium
GACCAATCAGCACCTTGCCATTGCCGCTGCGCAGCAGCCCGTGCGCAAGCCAGGCCTGTGCGTGGATCAGCGGGCGCCGCAGGCCGAAATGGTCGCGCAGCCAGGCGTCGGTCTGCGCCGGCAGCGTCCGCCAGCGCGCGAGGCGTGGCGGCGGGGCGAGCGGGCGGAGTTCGTCGGCGGAGATGCCGCGCGCCGGCGGCGTGGCCAACTGTACCAGCAGCGGCGCGGCCAGCAGCGCGACCGCCAGCGGGAAGCGCAGCCGGCGCACGCCCTCACTTCACCGTCGCCACGCGCAGCGCATTGGTGCTGCCGGCGACACCGAACGGGATGCCGGCGATGACGATGATGTTCTGGCCGTGGCTGGCGAAGCCTTCCTGCATCGCGACGCGCGTGGCGCGCGCCACGGTTTCCGTCATCGTGTGGGTCTGCGGCGTCACCACCGGATGCACGCCCCACACCGCCGCCAGCCGCCGCCCCGTCGTCTGCGAGGGGGTCAGCCCGATCACCGGCGCCTCCGGCCGCTCGCGCGCCGCGCGCAGGGCGGTGCTGCCGGAATCGGTGAAGGCCGAGATGGCGACGGCCTCGATCGTGTGCGCCACCTGCCGCGCCGCCGCCGCGATCGCGTCCTGCATGGAGCGGTCCGGCTCCGGCCGCGAGGCTTCCACGATCGCGCGCCAGCCGGGGTCCTGTTCCACGCGGGCGACGATGCGGTCCATGATGTTGACCGCCTCGAACGGATACTGCCCGGCCGCCGTCTCCGCCGACAGCATCACCGCGTCCGCCCCGTCGAACACCGCCGTCGCCACGTCGGAGGCTTCGGCGCGGGTCGGCGCGGGCGCGTTGATCATGCTCTCCAGCATCTGGGTCGCCACGACCACGGGCTTGCCGAGCTGCCGCGCCGCGCGGACGATGCGCTTCTGCGCCAGCGGCACCTCCTCCGGCGGCAACTCCACGCCGAGGTCGCCGCGCGCCACCATCACCGCGTCCGCCAGCGCCAGGATCGCATCCAGGTTCTCCAGCGCCTGCGGCTTCTCCAGCTTGGTCATCACCCAGGCGCGGCCGGCGGCGATCTCCCTCGCCTCGGCCACGTCCTCCGGCCGCTGCACGAAGGACAGGCCGATATAGTCGCAGCCATGATCGAGCGCGAACGCCATGTCGGCGCGGTCCTTCTCGGTCAGCGCCGGGATCGGCAGCACCACGTCGGGCACGTTGACGCCCTTGCGGTCGGAGAGCGGGCCGCCGACCACGACGGTGGTTTCCAGCCTGTCGTCGCGCACCCGCTCCACCCGCAGCCGCAGCTTGCCGTCGTCCAGCAGCAGCGTGGTGCCGATCTGGGCGGCGGCGATGATCTCGGGATGCGGCAGGTTGACGCGGCGCACGTCGCCGGGGGTCGGGTTGAGGTCGAGCGTGAAGCCCTGCCCGGTCTGCAACTGCACCCGCCCGCCGCCGAAGCGCCCCACCCGCAGCTTCGGCCCCTGCACGTCGGCCAGGATGCCGATCGGGTGGCCGAAGCTTTCCTCGATGTCGCGGATCATGGCGATGCGCGCGGCGTGGTCCTCGTGGCTGCCGTGGCTGAAATTCAGCCGGAACACGTCGGCGCCGGCCTGGAACAGCCGCGTCAGCACCTCGGGCGTCGAACTGGCCGGGCCGATCGTGGCGATGATCTTCGTCCGGCGGCGCCGGCGGAGTTTCTGGCGGACGGGCATCTGCGTTCCTTCAGGCGACCAGGACGGCGCGGAAATCGTTGACGTTGGTGAGGGTGGGGCCGGTCACGATCAGGTCGCCGAGTGTCGCGAACAGCGTGTAGCTGTCATGGCCCGCCAGCAGCGCGGCCGGATCGAGCCCGGCGGCGCGGGCGCGCGCCAGCGTGTCGGGCGCGACGATGGCGCCGGCCGCGTCCTCGCTGCCGTCGATCCCGTCGGTGTCGCCGGCGACGGCCCAGATGCCGGGCGCGCCGGCGAGCGCGCGGGCGAGGCCGAGCAGGAACTCGCTGTTGCGCCCGCCGCGCCCGGCCGGGCCGCTGCCGATCGTGACCGTGGTCTCGCCGCCGGACAGCAGCAGCGCCGGGGCGGCGAGCGGGGTGGCGTGGTCGCGCACCGCCCGCGCGATGCCGGCCATGACGGTGCCGACCTCGCGGCTCTCGCCCTCCAGCGCATCGCCCAGGATCAGCGGCGCGAGGCCAAGGCCGCGCGCGGCCTCGGCGGCGGCGCGCAAGGCGAGCATGGGCGCGGCGATCAGGCGGAACGCGGCATGCGGCAGGTCGCCTGGCTTCGGCGTCTCCGCCACCGCGGCGGTCAGGTGGGCGGCGACGGCGGGCGGGGGCGAGATGCCGTAATGCGCGAGGATGCTGCGCGCCTGCGCGAAGCCGGTCGGGTCCGGCACCGTCGGGCCACTGCCGATCACCGCCGGATCGTCGCCCGGCACGTCGCTGATGGCGAGCGTCACCACCCGCGCCGGCGCGGCGGCGGCGGCGAGCCGTCCGCCCTTGATGGCGGAGAGATGCTTGCGGACGCAGTTCATCTCGCCGATCGTGGCGCCGGAGGCGAGCAGGGCGCGGTTGACCGCCTGCTTGTCGGCGAGCGTCAGGCCGGCGGCCGGCAGCGGCATCAGCGCCGAGGCGCCGCCCGACA
>JAJZVE010001031.1 GCA_021845835.1 Pseudomonadota bacterium
GGAGGGGCCGTTATAGCCGCTCAGGGCGCCTTCGGGCGTGACCGGAACCTGCGACGACGGCGGTGCGCCAGCCCCAGACATGCCCGTGTCCTTCCCGCAAACGATGCGGACCCATTTATGTCGGCCGGCCGGTCCGGGGGGCCACTAACTTCCCCGACACGGACCGGCCGGACGCCGGATCAGGCCGCCTCGGCGCGGATCGCCTCGCCCAGGGTTTCGAAGATGCGGTCGATATGCGGCTTCTCCACGATCAGCGGCGGCGACAGGGCGATGATGTCGCCGGTGGTGCGGATCAGCACGCCGGCATCGAAGCAGCGATGGAACACCCGCACCGCCCGGTCGGTCGGCTTGCCGTCGCGCGGCTGCAGCTCGATGCCGGCGACGAGGCCCATGTTGCGGACGTCGATGACGTTGGGCAGGCCCTTCAGGCTGTGCGCCGCGTCCTCGAAGTAGCCTTCCAGCGCCAGCGCCCGGCCCGGCAGGTCCTCCGCCACGTGCAGGTCGATCGCGGCGACGGCGGCGGCGGCGGCCAGCGGGTGGCCGGAATAGGTGTAGCCGTGGAACAGCTCGATGCCCGCCGGGGCGTTGTCCACGATCTGGCGATAGATGCGGTCATGCACCGCGACCGCGCCCATCGGCACCGCCGCGTTGGTCAGGCCCTTCGCCATGGTCAGGATGTCCGGCGTCACGCCGACGCGCTCGGAGCCGAAGAACGTGCCCAGGCGGCCGAAGCCGGTGATCACCTCGTCGAAGACCAGCAGGATGCCGTGCTTGTCGCACAGCTCGCGCAGCCGCTGCAGGTAGCCGACCGGCGGCACCAGCACCCCCGTGGAGCCGGCCAGCGGCTCCACCATCACCGCCGCGATGGTGTCGCCGTGCAGCGCCACCATCCGCTCCAGCTCGTCGGCCAGGTGCGCGCCCCAGTTCGGCTGGCCGCGGGTGAAGGCGGTGTGCTGCGGCGCGTGCGTGTGCGGCAGGTGATCGACATACGGGAGCAGGGCGCCGAACTGCTTGCGGTTGCCGCCGATGCCGCCGACCGAGATGCCGCCGAAGCCGACGCCGTGATAGCCGCGCTCCCGCCCGATCAGCCGCACGCGCTGGCTCTCGCCGCGGGCGCGCTGGTAGGCGAGCGCGATCTTCAGCGCGGTGTCAACGCTTTCCGATCCCGAATTGGTGAAGAACACGCGGTCGAGGCCCGCGGGCGTATGCTCGGCGATCTTGGCGGCGGCCTGGAAGGCGGCCGGGTGGCCGAGCTGGAAGGTCGGCGCGAAGTCCATCGTCGCCGCCTGGCGCTGGATCGCCTCGGTGATTTCGCGGCGGCCGTGGCCGGCGTTGACGCACCACAGGCCCGCGGTGCCGTCGATGATTTCCCGCCCGTCGCTGGTGTAATAGAGCATGCCCTCGGCGCGGGCGAGCAGGCGGGGCGCCGCCTTGTAGGCCCGGTTGGCGGTGAACGGCATCCAGAAGGACTCGAGGTTGTTGGGACGGGCAGGCATCTCGTTCATGGCCGGTTTCCTGAGTTGACTGTGCGGTCAGGTTCGCGCGTCTGCGGCCCGACGGCAAGAGAAAGGGGGAATGGAATGGCGGACGGAACGCTCTATCTCGGCAACCGGCGCTACTCGTCCTGGAGCCTGCGCGGCTGGCTCGCGGTGCGGCTGGCCGGGCTGGATGTCGAGGAGGTGGTGATCCCGCTGACCGGCGGCGACACCCCGGCGGTCAAGGCGGTCAGCCCGAGCGGCCTCGTGCCCTGCCTCGTGCATCGCGGCGCGACGGTGTGGGAGACGATCGCGATCGGCGAGTACTGCGCCGAGATCGCGCCGGCGCTGTGGCCGGACGACCGCGCCGCCCGCGCCCATGCCCGCGCCATCGCCGCCGAAATGCATGCCGGCTTCCGCGCGCTGCGCGAGGCGATGCCGATGAATCTCGGCCGCGATGTTCCCGGCGCCGGCCGGACGGAGGGGAGCCTGCGCGACATCGCGCGGATCGAGGCGATCTGGCGCGCGGCGCGGACGCGCCACGGCGCCGGCGGCCCGTTCCTGTTCGGCGCCCGCTTCACGCTGGCCGACGCGATGTACGCGCCGGTGGTGGCACGCTTCCTGAGCTACCGCCCGCAACTGGCGGCCGACAGCGAAGCCTATTGCGCCGCGGTGCGCGGCTTCCCGCTGGTCGCGGACTGGTACGCCGGCGCGGCGCGCGAGCCGACGGCCTGGCTGGTGGCGAAATACGAAGCGGCCGCGGCGCCCTGAGCAGGGCAGCCGGCGCGCCGCCGCGGCATGGCCGGCCGCCCGGCGCCGCCCTATATGAGCCGCGATGCCACCAGAGAGCCAGCGAGACCGCCATGCCCGCTACCGCCGCCCCCGACGCCACGGCCAGGACCGACCTCGTGCCCGTAACCGTGCTGACCGGCTATCTCGGCGCCGGCAAGACGACGCTGCTGAACCGCATCCTGTCCGAGCAGCACGGCCGCAAATACGCCGTCGTCATCAACGAGTTCGGCGAACTTGGCGTGGACAACGAGCTCGTCGTGGACAGCGACGAGGAAGTGTTCGAGATGAACAACGGCTGCATCTGCTGCACCGTGCGCGGCGACCTGATCCGCATCGTCGGCGGGCTGATGAAGCGTGCCGG
>JAJZVE010001032.1 GCA_021845835.1 Pseudomonadota bacterium
GGACAATGCGTTGCCCGATTTTCTGCTCGACGATGCGAATGATCGGCAGGCCGATCCGGGCGTCTGCTTTTTGAATCTGGGAACCGACCCATTCGGGAAAGTAGAAGTCGCTATAGGCAAAGGGCTGGCGCTCCAGGTAGCCGATCACCTCCAGACGAACGACCCTGGTCGACTCTGCCGTGCTGAGCGCCCCGGCGACCGCCGGCGGCGGCCCGACCTCGCTCCTGGACAGCACGCGATACGATAGCTGGCCGGGATAGGTGAGAAGATCGTCGAGCGAGCCGATCAGCCGCACGGACCGCATGCCGCTCGGCGTTTGCGCGACAAACGTGCCGACGCCGCGGCGCCGCGCGATGACGCGCTGCGCCAGCAGCGAATCGAGCGCGCGGCGGACGGTCGCGCGGCTCACGCCATGCGCCTGACACAGCGCTTCCTCGGTCGGCAGCAGATCGCCGGGCTTGAAGTCGTTCTGGCGAATCCGCTCCTTGAGAAGCTGCTCCAACTGGTAATAGAGGGGCATGGGCCCCGGCTCAAGGATCATGCATCGCTCCGAACATCTGCCGGTCTCCGCTTCGCCAGAGCAGCGGTTGCGCCGCCGCGGTGCCTCATTTCCTGGCCTGAGGCGGATGCTTTCCGAAACGCGGGGCACGCCTCTCCCGGAACGCCCTGAATCCCTCCGCCGCGTCGCGGGTGCCGAACAGCCAGGCATTCGCCCGCTCGGCATAGAGCAGGTCATCGGTCTGGAAGTTGCGGTTGATCGTCGCCTTGAGCAGCTCCACGGCCTGCGGAGCCAGCCTCGCGACATCCTGGGCGAGCGACCGGGCCTCGTCCAGCAGCTGCTCATGCGGTACGACGCGCGTCACCAGGCCGTACCGATGCGCTTCCGCTGCCCCGAACCTGCGCGCCGTCAGGAGGATTTCCCGCGCCCGCATGATGCCGACGATCTTCGGCAGGCGCTGCATGGCCAGGCCGGGCGCCACGCCAAGCGTGGGTTCCGGAACGCCGAACGCGGCCTTTTCCGACGCGAGCACGAAATCGCAGGCCAGCGCCAGCTCGAACCCGCCGCCGAGCGCATAGCCGTTGACGGCGGCGATCACCGGCTTGCGCATGCGCTCCGGCGCCGACAGGAACGCGAGCGAGGCGTGCAGTTGGCGCGCCGCGTCCTCCGGATCGGTCGATAATTCCTCAATGTCGACTCCGGCCGAGAAGGCGCGGCCGGTCCCGGTGAGGATCAGCACCCGGACATCGGGCGCAGCATCGACGGCCGCGAACGCCTCGGCCAGCCGATCCTGGACCTCCTGGCTCAGCGCGTTGTGCCGCTCCGGCCGGTCGATCCGTGCCATCGCGACGACGCCGTCGATCTCGAACTGGACACAGCTCACGCCATCGCTCCCCTACCGGAACCGATCGAAATTCGGCCTGCGCTTTTCGAGGAAGGCCGTCATGCCCTCCTTCTGCTCGTCGGAGCCGTGGAGGCCGACGTTGAGCATGCGGAAGCCCTGCACGACCGAGCCGTAGAGCATGTCGGACTCGTAGTTGAGATGCAGCTTGGCGATCAGCAACGCGGTCGGGCTTTTGTCCAGGAGCTCGCCGCACCATTCCGCGACCGCCGCGTCCAACTGCTCGTGCGGCACCGCCTTGTTGATCCAGCCCATGCGTTCGGCTTCCGCTGCCGTGTAGCTGTGGCACAGCATCACGACTTCCTTGGCCCTGCGCTCGCCGACCAGGCGGGGCAGCAGCTGCGTGCCGTACCAGATCGGCACGCTCGCCACGCGGGCGCCGGCCTGGCCGAACTTCGAGCGTTCCGATGCGACGGCCAGGTCGCACAACATGTTGAGTTCGTTGCCGCCACCCACGCACCAGCCGTCGATCCGCGCGATGATCGGCTTTGCCGTATTGCGCATGGTCGAGGAGAGCTGCAGCAGCCGGCGGTTGTAGAGCCAGGCCTTGTTGCGGGTGAAGTCGGCCTCGCTGTTCACGTCGCCGCCGGAGCAGAACGCCTTCTCGCCGCTGCCGGTCAGGACGATGACGCCGACGTCCTTGTCCGCATCCGCACGTTCGAAGGCAAGCACCAGCTCGTCGAGCGTCTGCAGGCGGAAGGCGTTGTGCTTGTCCGGCCGGTTGATCGTGATGGTCGCAATGCCGTTCGCGCTCGCGTAGAGTACGTCCTCGTATTCCATCATTGACTCCTCGTGGTGTTCGAAATCGTGGGGCGGACCGGGCCCGAAGCGGCGGCCAGCGCAAGCTGATCCCTGAGCTGGCGTCGCGCCACCTTGCCGGACGCAGTGACCGGCAGTTCGTCGGTGAAGACGACCGCCCGCGGGCATTTGAAGGGCGCCAGCCGCTCCCGGCAGAAGCCGATGATGTCCTCGGCCGTCGCCGCCGCGCCGCGCCGCACGGCGACCACCGCGACCGGAAGCTCCCCGTATTGCGCGTCCGGCACCCCCACCAGCGCCGCCATCGCGATGTCGGGATGCTGGGACAGCGTCTTTTCGACCTCGGCCGGATAGATGTTGGCACCGCCGGTCAGGATCATTTCCTTCTTGCGGTCGACGATGCGCAGGTAGCCGTCCGCGTCCATGATGCCAAGATCGCCGGTATGGAACCAGCCGTCCCGATAGAGATCG
>JAJZVE010001033.1 GCA_021845835.1 Pseudomonadota bacterium
CCTCTATAGCAACAGCCAGGCCTGGACGGTGGTGGGCCAGCTCTCTGCGACCGACAGCAATGCGGTCGGCTTCGCGCTGGGCAACGATCCGGGCAAGCTGTTCTCGATCGACGGCACCAAGCTGGAGATCAACCAGAACATGCCGGCCTCGCCCGCCGCTTCCTACCAGGTCGGCATCATCGCGACCGACACGGCCGGAGGCGTCGCGACGCAGACCGTGACAGTGGATGTGAAGACGCCCGCCGCCGCCGGCCCGAGCGTCACCGCCACCGACCAGGGCGGCGTCACCGCCAGCCTGCCGGTCGCGAGCGGCACGCAGACCTTCGCCGCCGCCACCACCGGCCTTGCCGGCGCGGTGACGGAGACGACGGCGAACGGGGTGTCGGACTTCGCCACGACGAGCGGCAGCGGCGTCACCGGCCTGACCATCAATGACAGCGCCGGCGGCTCCTACCAGACCGACGGGTTCGCCACCGTCAACGCCGCACTCGGCGGTGCGGCCGGCGGCGATCTTTCGATCAACGACGCGAGCAATGCCACCGTCTCGCTCGGCAGCGGCAACTACGACGTGCGGGTGTCGAGCCTGATCAGCAGCGCCACCGTGTCGATGACCGGCGGCAGCGGCACCGACCAGATGACCTTCCTCGGCACCGGCCATGCGAACTTCGTCGCCGGCTCCGGCAGCACGGTCATCTTCGGCGGCGAGGGCGGCAACAGCGTCACCTTCGGCACCGGCACCTCGCAGGTGTGGGGCGGAGTCGGCGCCGACAGCTTCACCTTCCATACCGGCGACGGGCTGCAAGCGATCGAGACCTTCGACGCCGCCAAGGGCGACATGCTCAACATCGACAGTTCGCTGCAATCGTCGCTGCACGAGACCTCCGCGGGCGGCAACACGCTGCTGACCTTCGGCAGCGCCTCGCGCGGCATCCTGCTGCAGGGCGTGTCCAGTTTCGACACCGCGCAGATCCACTGGATCTGAGCGGCCCGGCCGGCAATCCGGGCACGCCTGCGGACGCGGCCGGGGTGGGAGAGGTCCCGCCCCGGCTGCACCTGTCTGCCGTCGCCGAGTTGCCAGCGCCCCCGCGCGGCAGGCAGTCTGCCGCCATGCGGGCGACGACGGCGGAAGCGGCGGCGGGGAGCGATGGCGGCGGCGTGCTGGCCGACCGGCGATTGTGGCTGATGTTCGGGTTCGGCGCGCTGGCCGGCCTGCCGCTGGCGCTGTCCGGCTTCACGCTGCGGCAATGGCTGACCGAGGCGCATCTGTCGCTCGCCGCGACCGGCCTCACCGCCAATATCGGCCTCTCCTACACGCTGAAATTCCTCTGGGCGCCGGTGATGGACCAGGCGCCGGCGCCGTTCGGGCTGGCGCGCTTCGGCCGGCGGCGCGGCTGGCTGCTGGCGGTGCAGCCGGCGCTGGCGCTGGCGGCGCTGGCGCTGGCGCTCAGCGACGCCGCGACCGCGCCGCTGGCGACCATCGGCGCGGCGGCGCTGATCGCATTTCTTTCGGCGAGCCAGGACATCGTCATCGACGCATGGCGCATCGAAACCTTTCCCGAACGGCTGCAGGGGGCGGCGAACGCCGCCTATGTCTGGGGCTACCGACTGGCGATGCTGGTTTCGGGCGCGGGCGTGATCGCGCTTGCCGGCACGCTCGGCTGGCATCGCGCGCTGCTGCTCGTGGTGGCGCTGCTCGCGGCCGGCCCGCTGGTGACGCTGCTGGCGGCAGAGCCGGGGGTGCGCGTGACGCGCCCGGCCGCGGCGGGCGTGCTGGGGCGGCTGTCGGCGGCGGTGCTCGATCCGCTGCGCGATTTCCTGCGCCGGCCCGGCGCCTGGGCGATCCTGGCCTATGTCGCGACGTTCAAGCTTGGCGAGGCGATGGCCGGCGTGATGCTGGCGCCGTTCTTCCACCATCTCGGCTTCGAGCGCGTGGCGGTGGCCAAGGCGATCGGACCGTTCTCGATGGTCCCGACCATCGCCGGCTACGCGACCGGCGCCGCCGCGGTGGCGCGACTCGGCCTGCCGCGTGCGCTGATCCTGACCGGCTTCTGCCAGATGGGCGCGATGGCGATGTATGTGTGGCTGGCGGTCTCGCCCGGCAGCCACGCGCTGCTCTACTCGACCGTGGTGGTGGAGGCGTTCGCCGAGGGCGTCGCCGATGCGGCGTTCCTGACCTATCTCTCCAGCCTTTGTTCGGCGGCGCATACGGCGACGCAATACGCGCTGCTGAGTTCGATCGCGCCGCTCGCGCTGCGCACGGTCGGCGGACTGTCGGGGTTCGTCGCGGCGGCGCTCGGCTGGCCGGCGTTCTACACGCTCGCCATGTTTGCGTCCCTGCCGGCGATGTTGCTGATGCTTCAGATCCTGCGCCGCTGGCCAAGCGGGGCGGATCGCGCTACGCCCGCACCGGAAACATTGCTTGCATCGCCCCGGCGGGCGGGCCATGTCGAGGCAATCCCGGCACAGCCGGGCGTTGGAGGGCGTGATGGGTAGCTTCAGCATCTGGCACTGGATGGTCGTGCTGCTGGTCGTGCTGCTGCTGTTCGGCAGCGGCAAGGTCAGCAACCTGATGGGCGACTTCGCCAAGGGCATCAAGGCGTTCAAGAAGAACATGGCCGAGGACACCG
>JAJZVE010001034.1 GCA_021845835.1 Pseudomonadota bacterium
GGATGGCGGAACGCCGCCACGTCGCCGGCGGCGAACACGCCGGGGGCGCTCGCGTGGCCGACCTCATCGACCAGGATGCCGTTGTCCACCGCCAGCCCGGCGGCGGCGGCGAGTTCCGTGTTGCGGGTCATGCCGATGCCGGCGACGACGACATCGGCCGGCACGCGCAGCCCGCCGGCGCATTCCACCGCGTCCGGCGCGATGGCGGCGACGCTGGCGCCGAAATGCAGCGTGATGCCGGCATCGCGGTGCAGGCCGGCGATCCATGCCGCCATCTCCGGCGTGGTGCAGCGGCCGAGCGCGGCCGGTGCCGCCTCGATCACCGTCACCGCGCAGCCGCGCGCATGGGCGGAGGCGGCGACCTCCAGCCCGATCACGCCGGCGCCGATGCAGGCGACGCGCGCGCCGGGACGCAGCCGCCCGCGCAGCGCCCGCGCATCGTCCAGCGTGCGCAGCGTCAGCGCCCGCTCGCCGCCCGGCACGCCGAGTCGCCGCGCCCGGCCGCCGGTGGCCAGCAGCAGCCGGTCGAAGGGCAGCCGCCGCCCGTCGGCCAGGTCCACCCGCCCGGCGGCGAGGTCGATCGCGGTCGCCGCGGTGCCGGTCAGCAACGCGATCGCCTGCTCCGCATAGCGGGCGGGCGGGAAGAACCAGCCCGGTTCCGGCGGCGGTTCGTCGGTCAGCGCGGCCTTGGACAGCGGCGGGCGCTCGTAGGGGGCATGTGCCTCCTCGCCGACCAGCACGATCCGGCCTTCCAGCCCGGCCGTGCGCGCCGCCATCGCGGCATGGGCGCCGGCCTGTCCGGCGCCCACGATCACGGTTACGCCACCTGTCATGCTTGCGGCACTCCCCAATCCTCCGCGCCTTGGGCATGATCCGCCGGCAACAGGAGGTTCACTGAATGAGTGATGCAGCAAACTGGGTGCGTGTCGCCAGTGCGCAGGACGTGCCGCCCGGCGAGATGCTGGCGGTGCAGGCCGGCGGGCGGCAGGTCGCGGTGTTCCATCTGGAGGACGGCTCCTGGCACGCGACCGACAATGTCTGCACGCACGCCTTCGCGCTGCTGACCGACGGCTGGCTGGACGGCACCGTGATCGAGTGCCCGCTGCACGCCGCGCGCTTCGATGTCTGCACCGGCAAGGTGCTGTCGGCGCCGGCCGAGGAGGACCTCGGCGCCTATAAGGTGCGCATCGAGGGCGACGCGGTGATGCTGGGCCTGCCGGCCTGACCCGCCCCCGTCAGCGCGCCGCGGCGGTCGGCGCGCAGGCGGGGTTGCGGGTGAAGGCGATGGCGAGCTTCTCGCGCGCCGTTTCGTGCCAGCAGGGCTGGCCCTGGAACGCCGCCTGCATTTGCGGCAGCGTGGCGCGGCTGTCGTCATCGACCGGGATCATCGCCAGCACGACCTTCGGCGACCGCAGCGCCTCGGCGCGCACCGCGTCCGCCGAGGCGTCGCGCGGCACCACCAGCAGGCGCAGCCAGTCCGGCGCCGACTGGATCACCGCGCCGACCACGCCGACGCCGTCATTGCCGCGCGGGATCAGCACCAGCCCCTCCGGCCCGGCCAGCGCCGCCGCCTCGCGGGTTGCCTGCGCCTGCGGCTGCATGGTCTGCGGCATGTGGGCGAGGCCAACCAGGGATGCCGCCTGCAGCGTCAGCACCAGCACCAGCAGCGCCGCGCCGCGCGCGGGCGGCAGGCTCTCGAACGCGCCGGCCAGCAGCAGGGCGAAGAACGGCGTGGCATAGGCGATGTAGCGCAGCTCGATCGGCGTGTTGTTGAACACGATCCCCAGCACGATCAGCCCGATCGGCGAGGCGACCGCCGCCAGCGCCGGCAGCCAGCGCGTGCCCGGCCGCGCGATGCGGCCCCAACGCAGCGCGATCAGCCCCACCAGCCCGACCAGCAGCAGCGACAGTGCCGCCCCGATCACCCAGCGCAGCACGCCGTCGGCATAGAGCGGCAGGCCGCCGAACACGTTGGCGGCGGAATACTGCGCCAGCCGCTTCAGGCTCGGCAGCAGGTGGAAGGGCGGAAACTGCCCGTCGCGGCTGTCGCGCTGGGCGAGGAAGAAGAACAGGTCGGCCGGCAGCAGGGCCGCGAAGCCCAGCCCGCCCGCCAGCCACATCGCCGGCCGCCGCCAGGTGCGGAGCAGCAGCCACAGCAGCGCCGCCGCCGCGATGAAGGAGGTGAGATAGTTGGACAGGCTCGCCAGCCCCAGCGCGATGCCGCCCGCCAGGGCGAGGGCCACGCCGCCGCGCCGCACCGCCGCCAGCAGCAGCCACACGCCCCCCACCGTCAGCAGTTCCGCCAGCGTGAAGTCGCGCGTCACCGCCTCGGTATAGGCGAAGCCGTAGCAGCCGAGCGTCAGCAGCATCGCGACCAGCGGCGGCACGCCGACCTCCACCGCGACGCCCGCCAGCAGCCCCAGCGTGATCACGCCGCACAGCACCGACATCAGCCGCAACACGAACAGGTCCGGCCCGAACAGCGCGCGCCATCCGGCGGCGGCCCAGAAATAGAGCGGCGGATGCACGTCGTCCTTGCGCAGGTCATGGACGATCTGGCCCGGCGTGCTGTGCCCGTCGAACCAGACGCGCTGATCGCCGGCGCGGAACGGCGTGGTCGGCCAAG
>JAJZVE010001035.1 GCA_021845835.1 Pseudomonadota bacterium
TGGCGCGGCATCCTGGACGCCTTCGCGGCCGAGACCGACCGCGTGCTCGACCTGCTCGCCGCGCTCATGCCGGACTGCGCCTGGCTCGATGACGCCGGCACGCTGGCCTACCTCCATGGCACGATCTCGACCAACGGGCTCCATCCGGTCGGCGTACCCGAAGTGCCGTTCTACCTCGACGGGCTGTTGCCGGACTGCGACCTCACGCCCGGCGTCGCGCCCATGCTCGGGCGCTGCCACCTCCGCACGCTCACCCTGCGCGGCCTGCCGGACCGCACTTGGCCAGGGCTGCTGGACGAGCTCAACCGACTGCCCATCGAATACCGCTGGGTCGCGCGCTGGCTGCCGCTCGAGAAGGCCGAGGCGCAAAAGGAACTCGGCAAGAAGCGCCGGCACTGGTGGGCCAAGCGCAAGGGCATTGCCGCGCTGCTGCGCGAGGTGATCTGGCAGCAGGAGACCCGGCTGGTCGATTCCGACGCCGAGAACCAGTCGGCGGATGCCGACACGGCGTTGCAGGAGCTCGGCTCGGATGCCGTCAGCTTCGGGTATTTCACCGCGACGGTGACGGTCTGGGATACCGACGAACCTGCGGTCATCGAGAAAGTTCGGCAGGTCGGCCGCGCGGTGCGTGCGCAGGGCTTCGTCGCGGTCGAGGAGACGCTGAACGCGGTCGAGGCCTGGCTCGGGAGCCTGCCCGGGCAGTGCTACGCCAACATCCGCCAGCCGCTGGTCTCGTCGCTGAACCTCGTCCACATGCTGCCCCTCTCTGCGGTCTGGGCCGGTCCGGAGCGAAACGCGCATTTCGATGGCCCGCCACTGCTCATCGCCCACACCGCGGGATCGACGCCGTTCCGCCTCGTGCTGCACCAGGGCGATGTCGGCCACACGCTGATCGTCGGGCCCACCGGCGCGGGCAAGAGCGTGCTGCTCGCGCTGATCGCGCTGCAGTTCCGTCGCTACCCTGGCGCGCGCGTGGTGATCTTCGACAAGGGTCGTTCGTCCAAGGCCGCCGTGCTCGGCATGGGCGGCGCCTTCCACGACCTCGCGCTCGGCGGCGAGGTCTCGCACCAGCATCACCAGCAAGTTGCCTTCCAGCCGCTCGCCCGGATCGACGATCCCGCCGAGCGGGCCTGGGCGGCGGACTGGATTGCGGCCCTGCTGGTCCAAGAGAGCATCGAGCTGACGCCGGAGGTCCGCGGCGCCGTCTGGTCGGCGCTCGGCTCGCTCGCCACGGCGCCGGTGTCCGAGCGCACGCTGTCGGGCTTCGCGGCGCTGTTGCAGGTCAACCGGCTGAAGGCCGCGCTGGAACCCTACACCATCGCCGGCCCGTTCGGCCGGCTGCTCGATGCCGAGCAGGAGAGCGTTGGCGACGCCAACGTGCTGGCCTTCGAGACCGAGGATCTCCTCGGTTCCCAACACGCAGCGCGCGCCGTGCTGACCTACCTGTTCCACCGCATCGAGGCGGGGCTGGACGGCCGGCCGACCTTGATCGCGGTCGATGAGGCGTGGTTCGCGCTCGATGATCCGGTCTTCGCGCCGAAGCTGCGCGAATGGCTCAAGACCCTGCGGCGGAAGAATGCCTCCGTCCTGTTCTCGACCCAGAGCCTCGCCGACATCACGCGCTCGCCGGTCGCGCCCGCCGTTATCGAGAGCTGCCTGTCGCGCATCTTCCTGCCGAATGCACGGGCGATCGAGCCGGAGAGCCGGGAGGCCTATGCGCGCCTCGGCCTCAATGACCGGCAGATCGAGACCATCGCGCGCGCGGTCCCGAAGCGCGACTACTGGTTCCAGTCCGCCGCCGGTTGCCGGCTGTTCGAACTGGGCCTGGGCGAGGTGGCGCTCGCCTTCTGTGGCGCGAGCGCCGCCGAGGACCTCGCGGCGATCGACCGCGTGCTTGTCGCGCACGGTCCGGTCGGTTTCGCGGCGGCGTGGCTGCGGGAGCGCGGACTTGATTGGGCGGCGACACTTCTGCCCACCGGGCGGATCACGGCCGGGACCGATCCAACCCCCGGCGCCGATGTCCGGGAAGATTTGACGCTCAATGCCGATCCCGCGTCTGACCCGGCACAGGCGTTTCTGCCCTTCGGTGACGATGTCGCGCCGACGCCGAGGTCCAAGGTGCAGGTTTTTCGCGCGACGGAGACCACTCCATGAAACTCTCGCCTCAGATTCCGTCCCCGAGGCGCATTGTCGGGGCTGCTGTGATCGCCATCGCGGCCGTGGCCGTTTTGCCGCTCCCCGCGCGTGCCACCGTGCCGGTGATCGATTTCGCAAACCTCACGCAGAATGTCCTGACGGCGGTGCGGACGCTGGAGGAGGTGGACAATCAGATCACCCAGATCCAGCAGGGCATCTCCATGCTGGAGAACCAGGCGCGCAATCTGACCGCGCTGCCCTTCTCCGTGCTGGCCCAACTGCAATCCTCCATGGGCGAGATCAACCAGCTCATGGGGCAGGCGCAGAGCCTCGCCTACAGCGTCCAGCAGGGCCAGCTCCAGTTCCAGCAACTCTATCCGAACTACCAGTCACCGAATTTTCAAGGAACCGTCACACAGGCCAGTCTGCTCGCCGATGCCAACGCCCGTTGGCAGGCCGCGGTCAGCACCTTCCAGCATACGATGGAG
>JAJZVE010001036.1 GCA_021845835.1 Pseudomonadota bacterium
GGTGCCGCTTCAGCATCTTCAGCTTCTTCCCGTCCTCAAGGCAGATGATGTAGTCGGGGAAGACCGACTTCTTCGGCGAGACGGCTGGTTCCGGCTTGGGCGGCTGAGCCGTGACCGCGCCCACATTCGACAGCGTACGGTAGATGTCCTGGATCAGGCCCGGCAGCGATTCCGCGGCGACGTTGTTGTGCGCGACGTGCGCAGCGACAATCCGGGCGGTGAGCCCGAGAACATCGGAATTGGTATCGGCCATGATCGAATCCTCTCAGCTAAATCGTCCGCGCTATATGAGGCACTGCCGTTGGCATGCAAGATCTAAACAAATCACTGATGAAGCATTTGCCGTAAACGCTACGGAAATCCTGCCTGTTTGAGTGCGCGATCCTCCGCCCGCCGAGCGTTTAACACTATAGACGTTGACGGTTTTCGTGAATCACGCGAGCATTTTCATATTCCCTGAAGCACGAAGTCTGAAGCCGCCCGCGTCCAAGACGCGGAGGATTGAGCCCGTTTTGGCCACAGATTTGGACACATAGAATTTGGGCACATCAAAAAACATAGATTTTTCAAGGTAGTAAGCAAATACTTGTCTGACTCAAAATCGACCGCCCTCTAGGCATGGGGGTTCGAATCCCCCCCTCTCGCACCATTCCGCGACCGATAGAAACCGGTTGTAAGCCGACGCGGATCTGGCTAACATTTTTTTTATCTTCCGCTGTCCGCAGGGCGCAATCGCCGCCAGTGGCTGGCCGTGGCGCCGGGCGCCCTTCGGGTTGCGATGCGTTGCCGTGCCGTCCAGTTCAGCGTTGCTGCCATAAGATAGAAAAACGGGGGCGGAGATGGGCGTGGGACCCGAGGACGAAACCGTTCGCATGCCACCGGGCAGCGGCTTCGCCGCAGCGCCGGGCGCGGTACGCCACCATTACCCGCTGGCCGTCCGCAGCGCCTCGCTCGCCACCGCGTTCGGGCTCCTGATGCGCACGCTGCCCTACGCGCTGGCCCGCTTCGGCATCATGCTCGCCGCCACCATCGCCACCATCATCTGGATCGTCATCGTGTTCGGTGGGGCCGCCTTCCTAGGCACCCATATCGCGCAGGCATTCGGCTGGCTGTGGTTCATCCTCTGCCTGCTCGCGACCGGCTTTTTCTGGTCCGGCATCCTGCGCTACCTGCTGCACCTGGTCGCCGCTGGCCATACCGCGGTTCTCACGGACCTCATCACCAAGGACACCGTCGGCAACGGCAACGAGGGGATGTTCGCCTATGGCATCCGCGTGGTGCGCGAGAAATTCATCCAGATCAACCTGCTCTACGTCATGAAGGGCATGGCGCGCGCGGTTGTCGCCGCGCTCCACCGCACCCTGGATTTTATCGCCGGCCTGCTTCCGATCCCGGGCCTTGACGGCCTCGCGAAGCTGATCGACATCGTGCTCCGGGCCGCGACGCGCTACCTCGACGAGGTGATCCTCTCCTACACGCTCGCGCGCGGCGACAATCCCTGGATTTGCGCGCGCGAGGGGCTCGTCTATTACGCGCAGAACGCCAAGCCGATCCTGATGACCGCGGTGCGCATCGCGATCCTGGAGCGGGTGCTCACCGTCGTGATGTGGCTGTTGCTGCTGGCGCCGGCGGGGCTGATCACGGTGATGCTGCCCGCCTCGGCGCGCGAGTCCGGCGGGTTGGTCACCATCCTCATCGCCATCCTGCTCGCCGGCTCCCTGCGTGCCGCCTTCGTCAAGCCGCTGTTCCTCATCATCATCATGGTCCGCTACCACGCGCTGATCGAGAACCAGCCTATCCAAGCGGAGTGGGACCAGAAGCTCGCAGAGATATCCAGTAAGTTCCGCGAGTTCGGCGAGCGGGCGGCGGGAGCGGTCCAAAGCGGCCCGTCCCCGGTCTGGTCCTGGCCCGGCGCACGTGCGTGAGGCATGACGACGCAGAGGGAGCGGTGATGCCAAGGCAGGGGCCGACAGTTGTCCGGCGCGCGACCTGTTCGCGGACACGCGTCGTCGCGCGCACCGCGATGTCGCTGTTCGTTTCGTCCACGCTGCTGACGGGCTGCGCGCCGGGGCAGTTCTCGACGCAGGCGAGCCGGATCGGGCCCGACGACGGCACGGATTCCTGCCGCCCCTATCTGGTGGCCCTGGATTCCACCGGCAATTATTTCGGCACGGATATCCTGACCGGTGCCGCCGCGGGTGCCGCGGGCGGCGCCGCCCTCGGCGCCATCTTCGGCCAGAACCTCAGGTCCGCGCTCATCGGCGCGGCGGCAGGCGCGGCGACGGGCGCGGCGGCCGGTTACTGGATGGCGCTGCAGAAGCAGAGCCAGGACCAGGCGGTGCTGGCCAGCCGCGTCAGCAGCGACATCAGCCGCGACAACGTCCAGATTGACAAGACGCAGGAGGCGTTCAACCAGCTCACCGATTGCCGCGTGCGCCAGGCCAACGCGATCCGCGAGGCCTACCAGGCGCACCGCATCGACCGTCCCACTGCCGTTGCCCAGCTCCTCGTGGTCAAGCAGCACGCCATGCACGACGCCGAGGTGGGGCAGAAGATCGAGGGCCAGATCCAGGACCGCAGCGCGCAGTTCCAGGACGCGGCGGACCACCTCTCGCCCGGCACC
>JAJZVE010001037.1 GCA_021845835.1 Pseudomonadota bacterium
CGCGCCAACGCCGGACCAGGGGGTCTTCAGTGCACGTAGGAGCCGGCGTTCACGTCGATCGTGCAGCCCGTAGCATGGTCGGCAAGGCCGCTGGCGAGAAATACGACGATAGGAGCTATGTCATCCGGGTCCGTCATCCGCGTGAGGGCAATGTCGCCGCTGGCGTGATCCTCTCCATATTGATCGATGAAATCCCTCGCCATGTCCGTTCGGGTGAATCCGGGTGCGACGTTGAACGCCAGCACCCCGGCCTTGCCGAATCCGCGAGCCACGGAGCGGGTCAGCGCCACCAGCCCCGCTTTGGAGGCGGCATACGCCAGATAGGGCGGCTGATCGCCACGAAACGCCGCGCGCGAACTGATGTTGATGATTCGTCCGCCGCCGTTCTCGAGAAAGTGCTGGATCGCGAGCTTCGAGAGAATGCCAGGCGCTCGAAGGTTGACGGCCATGGTGGCATCCCATCCGGCGGCCCATCCGGCGACTTCTGCCTCGAGCGGGGACGACACCGCAATGCCGGCGTTGTTTATCAGCGTGTGTATCCGGCCGAAGCGGCTCATCACGGCGTGCCAGAGCGCCGTGCATGCGGCGGTATCGGCAAGGTCCGCCTGAAAAGCCTCCGAGCCACGACCAACCTCGGTCGCAAGGGTCATTGCCCGAGCGCGCTGATCGCGATAGTGAACCGCAACTCGCGCGCCCGCACTGCCCATCGCGCGGGCGATGGCGGCGCCGATGCCTCGACTTGCGCCGGTGACCAGAACGTTGGTGTTCGTCAGGTCGATCTGCACGGATGGAACCGGACTCTTGTGAATGGCGCCGCGAGTGTACCACCGCGAAAGCAGTGCGCCTCCGCCGGTCCGCGCGCGGATCGAGCGATGCAGCTCAGCCGTCGGAATCGGCCGCGCCGAGCGGCATCTCGAGCAATCCCAGAAATGCCTCGGCGGGCGGCGCGGTATAGCCTTGCGGCCGACGAACGACGCTGAGCGGACGGCGAATGTCGAGAGACTTCACGGGCAGTCGAACCAGCTCACCGGCCGCCAGTTCCCAGGGCATGCACACGCGCGGCAGCCAAGCAATGCCGCCGCCGTGCACCGCCGCCTTCTTGATCGCCTCGGTGCTCCCCAGCTCCACGATGTTGCTCAGGCGGATGCCGTGCCGCTGCAGACGCTTTTCAACCAATTCCCGTGTGCCGGACCCGATCTCGCGCATCAACAGCGGCTGATCGGCCAGGTCGGGGGGGCACAGGCGTCTCCTGCCGCTCAACGGATGATCCGCCGAGGCGACGGGCACGATCTCATCATCGAGGAATCGGTGTACCCGAAGATTCCGGCCGTGTAACGGCCCCTCGATGAAGCCCAGCATGAAGCGCAGATCGGCCACGCCCTGCGCGACCTGCTCCGTGTTGCCGACGAACATCGATATTCTGACGGCAGGGTGGCTGCGGCGGAAGCGCGCCAGCAGGCTCGGCAAGATGTAGGTGCCCACCGTATTACTGGCTCCGATCGAGAGGTGGCCCTGGCGGGCATCGGAGAGTTCCCGGACCGACATTTCGGCCGACCGCGCGATCTCGAACAGCCGGGCCGCATAATCGCGCAGCACTTCACCGGCCTGCGTCAGTCGCATGCCCCGCGGCAGGCGCTCGAACAACACGACGCCGATGCGCTGCTCGAATTCCTTCAGCTGGCGCGAAATCGCCGGTTGCGAAATATGCAGCCGTTCGGCGCAGGCCGTGATGCTGCCGGTCTGCGCGACGGTGTAAAAGATCTCGAGATGATGCAGATTCATAACGAATAGCTATATCGGCGCGACCTGCACATTCTATTCGATATGGCTGGAACCGTGGCGCGAAATGCGCCGCATCGGGCAAACCGGGCCGGGTCAGCCCCGACGCCCGCAGGAACGGCGTAGCCGGCCCTTGGCCGGAGTATCCGCAGCAACGGTCCGGCCCTGAAGGGGTTGGTGTCATTGTAGGACGCCGCCGTCATATCACCTCGGATCGGCCTGGACGGATCGTCATCGCATCGCCTCGGTGGCAGGCGGGATCAAACGCGGCGAGCTGCTGCACGAGCGCCAGCCTTGGCCGCCGGCACACGCCTGAGGCGCACCCCATCAGTCTCCGCGACACGCAGCGGCGCGCCCTCAGAGCAAACAGCGTGTGATAAAGACCGCCAGCATCGTGAATACGATGATCAGGCGCAAGACCACCGAAAAGGCCAGTCCCACCCAAGTGCCGGCGCCTGCGCGAACGGACTGCCGCACCTGGTGTTTCGCCAGCAGTTCTCCGGCGGTGGCGCCCAGGAATGGTCCGAGCAACGCGCCCGCAAGTCCGAAAAAGATCCCGACAACGATGCCGATGGCGGCCCCGATGAGCGCGCCTTTGCTCGCGCCGAACCGCTTGGCCCCGATGAGGCTGCCCAGCATATCGCCGAGAAGCGCAAGGAGTGCGAGCAGTCCCAGGATGACCAGTGTCACCCAGCCGATCCGCCTGAAACCATCTGCCCACGCGCCGAGCAGCATGCCGGCAAATACAAGGAACACTCCGGGGGAGACGGGCAAAAAGCTGCTGACCACTCCGGCCAGGATCAGCACTGCGCCGATTACCCACAACAAGACGGGAACCATCGGT
>JAJZVE010001038.1 GCA_021845835.1 Pseudomonadota bacterium
GTGAAGGGACCCAGGCCCGCCCCCTGAGCCGGTCCGGCCGGACGCGGGGGCCTCGGGGCCGACCGTCCGGCCGGACCGTTACGCGGCGCCGCCCTGTTCGGCCGATTCCTCCACCCACAGCTGCACCCGAGGACAGCCCTCGACGGCCTGTACAGCGATAACGCCCGGGTCCTGCAGTTCCAGACCGCGGATCGCCGACTGTTTGCCGCCCCCGGCGACGACGAACAGGGGCTCGGTGACCCGAGCGAGAAATTCAGGCGTGACCGTGACGCCGGCGAGACCGTCTGGCCGCTGCACCGCGATGGCGAACCTGCCGCGGGCACGCTGCAGGTCGGCGCTGCGAAAGAGCGAGGCGGTATGTCCGTCGGCGCCGAGGCCCAGCATCCCCAGACCGACCGTCACGCCGCGATCGAGCAGCATCCTCAGCCGCCGATCGTAATCCTCCGCGGCCTGCTCCAGCGGCAGCTCCGTCCGCACGCGCAGCACCCGTTCCTCGGGCAGGCGCAACGCATCGAGCAGTGGCCGCGAGCAATGAAAATTGCTGGCTTGCGAGCCGGCCGGAACGTAGCGGTCGTCGGAGTAGAGCAGGTGGAGCGATTCGGCGCGCAGCTCCGGTTGCCGGCCGATGCGCTCGGCGAGCTGACGGTAGGCCGGCAGGGGAGTGTGTCCTCCTGAGAGCATGACGGCCATACCGCCAGGCTCGGCCGCGGCGCGCAGGGCGTCCTCCAGGCGCGCGGCGAGCGCCGCGTCGAGTTCGGCGCGGGAGGGGAATCGGCGGATGGCGATGTGCGACATGGCGTATTTCTCCCGAATCGGAATCACAGTCCTGCGGGCTGCTGTTTCACCCGTACGGTCAGCGTGCGCGTGGCGCTGCCCCGCAGCACGCGCAGCGTGATCGTCGCGCCCGGCTTGTCTCTGGCGATGCGCGCGCGCGCGTCCTCGGCGGAGCGCACGGGCAGCCCGTCTATCGCCAGCAGCAGATCACCGGGCTTCAGACCCGCCAGCTGCGCAGGGCTGCCGGCATACAGATTGGCGATCACGACGCCGCCGCGCTCGAGGCCGGCCTGGCGGGCCTGCGCGTCGGAGATATCCTCGGGCACGATCCCGATCCAGCCGCGGATCACCTTGCCATACTTGATGATGTCGCGCAGCACTCCGCGCACCATGTCGACCGGGATCGCGAAGCCGATCCCCTCGACGCCGAGGCTCTTGGCGACGATCGCGGTGTTGATGCCGATCAGCTGGCCGTCGGAGTTGACCAGCGCGCCGCCGGAGTTGCCGAAGTTGATCGGCGCATCGGTCTGGATGAAATCCTCGAACGTCGAGATGCCGAGATCGGCCCGGCCAGTGGCACTGACGATACCATGGGTCACCGTTTGCGACAGCCCGAGCGGATTGCCGATGGCGAGCACCACGTCGCCGACCCGCACCTGGTCCGAGCGTCCGAAGTGGATGACCGGCAGATTCGGCAGGCTGATCTGCAGCACCGCCAGGTCGGTGTCCCGATCGACGCCGACGATACGCGGCACGGCGATCCGGCCATCGGCAAGCTGCACGCGGATGGCGGCGGCATTGGCGATCACGTGATAGTTCGTGACGATGTGGCCCTGCGCATCGACGATCACTCCCGAGCCCAGGCTGCGCTCGATGCGCTGGCGATACTCGGGCAGCACGTTGCCGAACAACTCTCCGAACGGGAAAGGGCTGATCCGCTCGGTGACGACCCGGTCGGTATAGATGTTGACGACCGCCGGCGCCGCGCGCTGCACGGCGGCCGCGTAGCTCACCAGTGGCGGGAGGCGCTCGGGGACGGGCGCGGCGGCAGCGGGCGCTGGCGCTGGCGGGGCGGTCCGCTGGGGCGAGCGGGCTGGCCCGCGGATGAGGCTGGGATGCAATGCCACGATCACGAAGGCAAGCGCCAGACCGCCGACGATCGACCCGGCAATGAACGTCAATCCGCGACCCAGTCGCTGCAGCATGTTCCGCTCTCCTCTTGCGCCCCGCTAGCCTCTCGTGCCACCGGAGCCAATACGTACTTGCACCCACCCCCGCGGCGGCGCAGCGGATGAGCGTTCGTGTATAATGCCCGGACCTCCGACGAGCCGGAAACTGCGAGAGGCGCCTCGTGGCGCGCGCGGGAGCCTTTTGACGCGGCGCCGGGGGACTACAGAGCGGAAATTGGGGGCTGTTCCAATGACCGAGTGCCGAATGGCCTGTGAACTGACCGTTCTCCAGGAGAGTGACTGATGGCTGCGATCGACCCTGCCCGCCCGCGTGCCCCGGAGCCGGCACGCGAGAAGAAAGGCCTGTGGGCATGGATCAACGAGCGCCTGCCCGTCGAGGAGTTCTTCAAGCACGAACTCACCGAGTATTACGCGCCGAAGAACTTCAATATCTGGTACTTCTTCGGGTCACTCGCGCTGCTGGTGCTGGTGATGCAGATCCTGACCGGGATCTTCCTCACCATGTACTACCACCCGACCGCATCCGGCGCGTATGGCTCCGTTCAGTTCATCATGCGCGAGGTCAGCTGGGGCTGGCTCATCCGCTACATGCACTCGACCGGCGCCTCGTTCTTCTTCATCGTGGTCTACCTGCACATGTTCCGCGGGCTCCTCTA
>JAJZVE010001039.1 GCA_021845835.1 Pseudomonadota bacterium
CACGGAACCCCTCGCCCGCGCCACGCAGGGTTGCTCCCGCGTCCGGGCCGGTCGCCAGTCCCGCCACGCCCGCCCCCTCCAGGAAGGCGGGGAGCAGCCGCCCGGCGGCGGCCGCCGGCGCGGGCGGCAACGGCAACGGCAGCGGCGCGGCGGCGGCGTGCGGCGCCGGGGCGGGCATGGCGGCGCCCGGCGGCTCGTCGCCGAGCAGCGCGTCGATGTCGAGGTCGTCCAGGCTGGCGGGCAGGATCGGCCTGGGCGCGGCGAAGGCCTGCAGCGGCGCGTCCGCGTTGTCCGCCTGCGACGGGCCTTGCCACGGATCGACCGGCACGATGCCGCGCATCAGGTCGTCGTCGGGATCGACGGCCCGTCCCGGCTGCGCCTCGTCGGCGAGGTCGAACGGATCGCTGCCGCGCAGCGCCGGCGCCGCCGGGGCGGCGATCGGGTGCGAAAAGCCGGGCGGCGGCGCGTCGAACGGGTCGAGCGGGTCAGCCAGCGGGTCGGGACCGGGCACGCCGGGGTCGGCCAGCGGGTCGGCGCGCGGCACCGCCCCCGGCGCCAGCGGCACATGTCCCGCGGCAGGCGCCGCCGCGGTCTCGGCGACGCGGATCACGTAGTCGCCGAGGCGGAATTCGTCGCCGTCGGTCAGCTCCATCTGGCCGTCGCGCGGCACCCGGCCGGCGGCGCCGTTGACGAACACGCCATTGGTGCTGAGGTCGGTGAGCACATAGCGCCCGCCGGACGCCGCGATCACGCAATGCGTCTTGGACAGCAGCCGCTCCGGGTCGGGCAGGACCCAGTCGTTGCCGGGTGCCCGGCCGATGGATAGAGTCCCGCGGCCGAGCGTGCGCGTCTCGCGCGCGGCCGGGCCGGCCCCGGGTCCCTCCAGGGTCAGCGTCAGCGGCATGGCCGGCTGTCATCCGGTGTCAGGGAGGCGTTCATGGCAGACATCACGCTCGCCGAGTTCAATGGTCGGGTCTGGCTGGTCGGCGGCGAAGACCACATCGACGACCTGCTGGCCAACACCCTGCCGAGCGACGTTAGCATCGAAATGGTGCGCTGCGAATCCCAGTCCGATATCCGCGATCTCTGGGTACAGCATTGCGGCGAGCCGGCGACCGAAGGCTTCCCCTGGCTGATCCACCCCAACATTGCCGCCCGCATCCGCCGCAGCACGCCCGACTACGCGGTGTATTTCGCGCAATGGTCGGCGTTCCTGGACCCGGACGCGCTGGCGGTGATCCGCGAGGCGGCGAACTGGGCGATCGAGAACGCCGCCGCGCCGGTACTGCTGGTCGAGTACCTCGACCCCGACGGTCCGCCGGCGATCGCCGATCTGGCGCGGCTGCGCGCGCATCTGATCGAGGACAGGCTGAGCGAGCACGGTATCGACCGCGCGCGCATCAGCCGGCAGCGCCGCAGCATCGCCGAGGTTGCCGGCATGGCGCAGGAGAGCCAGCGCCTCGATATCGTGGTGCGCACCGGCTAGTTATTTCAGCGAGGCGAGCAGGGCATCGAGGTCCGGCTCGGTCGCGTCCGCCGCCGCCGGCGCCGGTTCGGCGTTCAGGCTGGCCAGCAGCGCATCCAGATCGTCCGCGGCCGGCTCCGCCGCCGCTGTCGCCGCCGGCGCGACCGCGGCCGCCGGCGTTGCCAGACCGGCCAGCAGCGCATCCAGATCGGGCGCCGCCGTCGCATCCGCAGGCGCCGGCGCGGCGGGCGGGGCGCTCTCGGCGACGGGTTCGGGTGCCGCCACGGCGGCTGTCGCGGCCGGCGGCGGCGTGGGGGCGGGAGTCGGCTGGATCGCCGCCGGCGCCCAGAACCCGGCGAGCGGCGTGCCGGCCAGCGAGGCGAACCCGCCCAGCCGCACCTCCGGCCGGCCGCGCAGCGTTACCAGTGGCATCACCCGGTAGCTGCCCACCTGCGCCGCCTGCCGCTCGGTCCACAGCCGCTCGGTGCAGGGCAGCGCCACCTGCTCGCCGTCCGGGCCGGTATAGACGTAGTACGGCATGTCGTTGGCGGTCATGATGGTGCCGGGCTTCAGCCTGGCGCCCTGGCGGGCGAAGCTCTCGGCCAGCAGCAGGGCCGGCAGCAGGGCCGGGTGGCCCCACAGCATGCCCGCCAGCCCTTCCTGGCGGGTGAATTCCTCGAACGCGAAGGCGTCGATCGGGTCGGTCTTCCTGCCGTACGGCATGCGCAGCAGGAAGCGCGGCGCCGCCAGCCCAAGATAGGCGGCAGCGGGCAGCGCCTGCAGCGCCGTCCAGGCGTCCCTGATCAGCGGATGCTGCTCGTGAAAGGGCAGCTTCAGCGGGTCGGGCGCGATGCCGGCCACGAACGGCGCGCCGGCGGCGGCGGCGATCTGCGCCACCCGGCCCAGCAGGTCGGCATGCGGCGGCGCCAGTTCGAACGAATAGAGCCCGATCACCGCCGACAGCGGTCCCTGGTGGGCGTCCAGCGCCGGCTGCTCGACCAGCATGCCATAGAGGCCGGTCGCCTCCAGCGCGTCGGTCGCGGCCAGGTCGGCGGCCAGTTCCTCGGCCGAGACGTCGTAGAGCACGATTTCCATGCGCGCGCCGGTCTCGATGCGGCGCACCAGGAATTCGACGCCGCGCCACAGTGCCTC
>JAJZVE010001040.1 GCA_021845835.1 Pseudomonadota bacterium
TTGGCATCGCCGGCATGGGCGCATCCGCCCATGCCGAGGCGACGCGCAGCGGCGGCTATGCGCGCCCCGGCGGCGTCTCCGGCGGCGCGCGGCGGCCGAGCACGTGGGGCGGCGGCGGCTACAGCCGGCCGGGCACGTCCGGGTTCTCCGGCGGCGACCGGTCGATGTCGCGCAGCTATTCCGGCCAGGCGCTGCAGCAATACCGCCGGCAGCTTGAGGCGCCGCCGGGCGCGCGCCGTCCCTCGACCCTGGGCGGCGAGTCCTATCTGCCGGTGCCGCGCCGCCCGCCCGCGCAATATGCGCCGCCGCCCGGCGGATGGGGCGGCGCGCCCTATGCCGGCGGACAGGGCCGCTTCGGCGCCTGGGATGCGCTGTTCCTGTGGTCGCTGCTGAACTCGCTCAACCAGCCGGGGCATACGCAGTTCTTCCGCGACAACCGCGACAACCCCGACTACCAGGCGTGGCGGCGGGACGCGGACCGCAAGGCGGCGCAGGACCCGGCGCTGGCGAACCAGCTGGCCGAGCTGGACCGGCGCCTCGCGCAACCCGGCGGCGAAGCGGCCGCGCCCGCCTCGCGCCGGCCGGCGACCGGGACGGGGGGCGGGGGGCTGGTGATCCTCGTCATCATCGTCGGCGGGGTCGCCTTCCTCGTGCTGTGGTATCTGCGCCGGCGCGCGTCCGCGCCGCAGCCGCCGGCGGCGCCGCCGGGCCTCGGCGGCAGCGCGCGGTCGCGGTTCCGCGTCGGGATGACGTTCCCGCTCGACCCCTCGCCGTTCCTGCTCGCCGCCGGCGCGACCAAGGTGCGGCCGCCGCCGCCGGGCGGGCTGATCAGCATCGAGGCGGTCGGGCTGGTCACCGACGGGGCGGTGTCGCTGCACCGGCTGTATTTCCCCGGCCGCGACGCCTTCCTGCAATTGCATCTGGCGGAATCGGGCGATCCCGACGAATGCCGCTATTTCAGCCGGATCGACGAGGTCACGCCGGCCAGCCAGGAGGAATGGGGATTCTGGCTCGATCCGGCGCAGGGCATGATCGGCTGGCCGCAGTTCCAGGCGAAGGACGGCAAGCTCTACGACCGCGTCTGGGCGCCGGGCGAAGGCCGCGTCGCGCCGCGCGAGCAGGCCGAGACGATCGAGGACGTGCAGGGACGGCGCCTGCGCAAGCTGCTCGCCATGCTCTACGGCGCCCGCACCGGCGCGGCGCCGCCCGCGCCGGACAGCGAATACCTGCTGGTCTGCGCGGTCGATGACGCCGGCCAGGCCTGGGTCGAGATCTTCGCAGGCATCGACATCAACCCCGCGACACTGAGCCTGCCATCGGTCGCCCTGTCGGCATGAGCCGCCGGTCACAGCAACGGACACATCCCATGACCCGCGCCGCCTCCTTCGCCACCATCTCCGCCGCCCTCGGCACCGGGCTGCCGCACCTGCTGGGGCAGTTCATCGTGACGGTGCTGCTGCTGGTCGCGGGGATCGCGATCTACACGGCGTTCACGCCGTACAAGGAGAGCGAGCTTGTGCGGCAGGACAACACCGCCGGCGGCATCGTCTATGCGGGCAGCATCATCGCGCTCGCGATCCCGCTGGCCTCCCTGCTCGCGACATCGGGCTATCTGCTGGACATCATCGTCTGGGGCGTCGTCGCGCTGCTGATCCAGCTTGCGACGCTTGCGATCGTTTCATGGCTGCTGCTGCGGCGCCTGAAAGTCCTGATCGAGGGCGGCAACGTCGCCGCCGCGCTGACCGTCGCCGCCACGCAGATCGCCGTCGCCCTGCTGAACGCGGCAGCCATGGTTCCCACCTGACAGAAAGAGGAGTTCCGGCCGTGCTGAATTTCGTGAAGAACATGTTCGGCGTGAAGATGGACCAGGCGGTCGAGGCCGGCATCCAGGCGCTGGTGCGCTGGGACCCGCGCTCGGCGAGCGAGGCGGAACTGCGCACGATGGAACAGCACCTGGACGAACTCGGGCGCGAGGTGGCGCTTGCCCGCCAGTCCTTCGACCGCGAGCAGAAGGAGGCGGAGGCGATCCAGCTTCTTTCCGGCCAGCGCATGGCGGCGGCCGAGCAACTGCAGCGCCAGGTCGGCGCCGAGGGCGATCCCGCGCGCAAGGCGGCGCTGGAGCGGAGCCTGACCACGCTGGTGACGATGCTGGAGCAGATGGCGCCCGATGTCGCGCGCGAGAAGCAGGACGCCGCCGACGCCAGGGATTTCCTGGAGATGCTGGAGCGCACCTACGCGGAAGCCGGCGGCAAGCTGAAGACCGCGCGCGCCGAACTCGACCGGGCGCAGCGCGACATGGGCCGCGCCGCGCAGCAGCGCGAGCAGGCGGAGCGCCAGGCGGAGGCGTCGCGGCGCGCGGCGGGGCTGGCCAGCACCACCAGCGGCCTGACCGTGGCGCTGAAGGCGATGCAGGACACGGCGGCGCGCGACCTCGCCTCCGCCGACGCGGCGATGAGCAAGGCGCGCCTGCTGCGCCCCACCAAGCCGGAGGAGGACGATCCCAACATCGCCGCCGCGATGGCCGCCGCGCAGGGGCGGCCGGCGGTGCCGCAGAGCCTCGATGCGCGGCTCGCCGCCCTGCGCGCCGAGCGCGGCTGAGCCGGGGACCG
>JAJZVE010001041.1 GCA_021845835.1 Pseudomonadota bacterium
CCTGCCGGGCGGATGTTCCGGGGGTGGACGTGACGGTTCGGCTGCCGGCATCGCGCACTGGCAAGTGCTGATAAATGTAAAGGTGACATTGTCAGCGCAGTGTGATGAACTTCACGGTCCCTCGATTGGGTGCCGGTCCGAAAGACAATACAGCCGATGCCTTCACAAGCCGCCGATTCTCCCGCGCCCGCCATCACCCGTCGCCATCGTCCGTTCCTGGCTCCCGTCTGGCTCGGGCTGCTCATCGCGCTCGCCATCCTCGGCATCGGACTCGCGCTGCATGCCATGACGACCAATACTCTGGTGGTGGTGGTGCCGGCCGCGAGCGGCGAGCTCGGCTCGATCGACAACGCGCCGCTGTCGGCCGCCGGAGGACAGCAGGCGCAGCGGCTGGCGCAGCGCTTCGCCACCGCCGCCGGATCGGACGGACTCAACGCGATCTACGTGAGTAATACGCGGCGGGCCGAGCAGACAGCGGAGCCTGTGGCGCAGCTGCTGGGGCTGCGGCCGACCATCCTGTCGGTGCACACCGGCCGGGCGATCGCGGATGAGATCATCGGGCAGCATCTGGGCGAGACCATCCTGGTGGTCTGCAACCGGCAGGTCATCGCCGATCTCATCCACGCGCTCAGCGGCGAGCGCATCCCGCCAGCGGCCGAGCGGGACATGTACATCGTCACCATCCCGCGCTACGACCCGGCGCGCGTGCTGCGCATGCGCGATTGAGGGAGGCGATCAGCGGGCCGGTTTGCCGCGTGCGGCAGCCCCGCGGACGAAGCGGGCGTGCAGCCCGATGCGCATGTCCGCCACGACCGTATCGAGGATCTGCCGGTCGGTATTGATCAGGAAGGTCGCCCGGCGCACGCCGAGGCCGAAGGGGCCGCGGACGCCGTACATGCGCACCACGCAGCGATCGACATCCGACAGCAGGATGAACGGCAGCCGGTGCTTGTCGCGGAATGCCTTGTGACTCTCCGGGCCCTGGGGACTGACGCCGGCGACCTGCAGGCCCGACGCCTGGATCTGTGGCTGCAGGTCGCGGATCTGGCAGGCCTCGCGGGTGCAGCCGGCCGTGAAATCCGCCGGGTAGAAATAGAGAATAAGTGGTCCGCGCGCGAGCAGGCTGTGCAGCGAGACGGATTGTCCGTCGGCATCCGGCAGGGTGAATTCGGGGGCGCGAGCGCCGATGGCCAGCATGGGCCGGCTCCTCGATAAATAGCCTTGGCTTCCGTACGCATCATAGCTAGAATCGCCGGCCTTGCGTGGGGCGGTAGCTCAGCTGGGAGAGCGTCGCGTTCGCAATGCGAAGGTCCGGGGTTCGATCCCCCGCCGCTCCACCATTCATTCCAGATCGCTGATTTCTCAGCGATTTTCTCCCGATCCGGTGCTTGCGTTGGCAATGCCACGGCGGGAGGCTCATTTACGTGCTACGGCGAGGCGGTATCTGGACGGTTCGCGTCCACGTGCCCGTCGATCTGCGCCCCCTCATCGGGCGGCGTGAACTATGGCGGTCTGTCGGAACCGCCTACCGTCGTGAGCGACCGCTACGAGCCCCTATCCTTCAAGGTCACCTGGGCGCGCTCTTCGTGCGCCTGCGACGGAAGCACAGGCGGATGTCGAGGCAGCAGATCGAGGCACTGGTCGGGGAATATCTGGAATCCAAGTTGTGGGAGTCGGAAACGCGGCTCGCGACGGGCGCATGGGACTCGGTGATCAATCATCACGGCGAACAGGGCGACTGGAACGACGTCGCACAGATGCTGCCGGGTGAGGAGATCGAGAAGCTCTTTGACGCACTGCAGTACAACAGGTTGCCAGACCGGACGACGATCCAAAATGCATATCAATTCAGCATGATGGTTGGAAATCAAAAATGCGCCAAAATCTGGCGATGAATAAATTCGAGAAACACATCTATGTCTGGAAGTCATCGCGGTCCACGGTGAACACCTTGCATGTCTTGAAAGTCTCGGCGGCGACGATAAGCGATCCATCGGCGAGATCCCTCGGCTGCTCCGCATCGGCTTCCTTACGTGATCAAGCCCTACGTCGCGTGGGGCTCAGAACTTGGCGTGTGCCTGCAGACGGTGCGGAATGGCTGGCGGAGCGCTCGGAGGGTGTCGGCATGCGCGCCGATTATTGATTCTTGCGTAAGTACGTGACGCGATCAAAACATCTCCGCCTGTTTCCAGAATGCAGTCACGAGCGTGGCGCGTCGCTGCATCGAGCGCAGGTTCCTGCGAGCGCGCTGGGCGAGATCGGTGAAGTTCGTGGCGCAGTAGTTGGGCATGGCGTGATGCTTGAGATAACCCCAGATGCATTCGACGGGGTTCATTTCCGGGGCGTAGGCCGGCAGACGCTCGAGCACGATGCGGCCACGCTGCGCCTCCACATGGGCGCGCACGAGCTTCGAGCGGTGGGCCTGCAGGCCGTCCCAGATGATCAACAGCTTCTTGCCGATCGTCGTCTGCAGGGCCTTGAGAAATTCGACGATCTGGGGGCTCTTGATCGGCCGTTGAACAGGCGAAAGTAGAATCGCCAGTAGCTGATCCCGGCAATCACCGAGAGCTGCTTCCAGCTGAAGCGGTACTGCAACACCGGAGTCTCA
>JAJZVE010001042.1 GCA_021845835.1 Pseudomonadota bacterium
AAGCGGCAGGGCGATCATCGCGTGCCGCTGACCGATCCGGTGCTTGCGATCCTCGCCACAATGCGGGCAGCGGCCGGAACGCCGGCACCGGCCGCGTTCGTGTTCCCAGGCGGCAAGACGGGCACGGGACTGAGCAACATGGCGATGCTGATTCTGCTCCGCCGCATGGGGCGGGAGAACATCACGACCCATGGGTTCCGCTCCACCTTCCGGGATTGGGCGGCCGAGGCGACGGACTATCGGCATGAAGTGGTCGAGGCCGCGCTGTCGCACACGGTGAGCGACAAGGTCGTCGCCGCCTATCGACGCACCGATTTCTTCGACCGCCGCCGGGATCTCATGGTCGACTGGGCGCGCTATGCTCTTTCCTCCGCCGATTCGGAGGGTTCCGCATCATGACGCGCGATGAAGACGAACAGGCACCGAAGCCCCGCAACCGCCGCCCGCGCGCGCCGCGGATCAAGACACTGCCGGAATCGATGCGCGATCCCCGGCACAATCCGGATGCGGCGCTGGCAGAGATCCGCGCCGTTCTCAAAGAGGGTGGCCGGCCTCTGTCCTTGGACGAGGCCAAGGCATGGCTCGGCCGGGTCGATCTGCGGCATTTTGAAGCCGAGATCGATCCGCAAACCGGCGCGGCAAGAAGCCCGGAGAGGGCCGAGTGCGACAAGGACGGACGCCTGCGGTTTCGCGAACCGGGTGAAAAGCATGGCCCAGGCCGGCTCAGGATGCGGTCGGAACAGGCAATCGAGCAGGCCGAGGCGGATTTCGCCCGGGCGGTGAACGAAGTCGAACAGGTGTCCACTCTGCTGCATTGGCAGAGCACGGCCGCCAGTCGCTCAGCGAGTGTGCGATCGCTACAGGCAACCGAAATCGCCGATAGGGTTTGCCAGCTCTATGACACTCTCTCCTTGCCGGCTCGCAACCGCGCCTCGGTCATCACCAAGCTCCTGGCCCGTGACGGTCACGCGATAACTGTGCAGCGGGTCAGGCAAATCCTCGCGACACATCGGCCTCGGCCCACCCGAAAATAGGGCCGACGACGCCGAGAAAAGAGAAAATCAACGGGCGTGCCGTAATCCCGCGGTCCGTGCATATCCGCGATTGTCTGGCTTCATTTCGAATGGAGCAGCCACAATGCCGGACGAAGTTATACCTCATTATGTTGCAATCTCAGATTGGGTCGTACGGTCGGGCATCTCTCGCTCGCGGACATACGAATTGATTGCCGCAGGGGAGTTGTCGGCGCGTAAAGTCGGCCGCCGCACGTTGATCGACCTCAGGGCTGGACTCGCGTGGCTGGACGAGCAGCCGGCACCGAAGATCGCCGTGTCGGTTACGAAGCGGCCGCATGGGGAGTTGGTTTGATGAATGCCCCCCTGATTTTCTGTCAGTCGGCGTCTCCGGAGATAGACAGTGCTACTAAGCCGCACAGCGCCGAGAGTGCGTCCGGTACTCAGTTCATGACGCTGCGCGATGTCGCCGATATTCTCGACGTTTCGCTCTCAACCCTGCGTCGCCGCATCGCCGAGGGCGCGCTCCGCGTGCACCGCATCGGCCGCGCGATCCGCATCTCGCAGACCGACCTCGCTGCCTTCTTGGCCGCCAGCCGTGGAGCAGAATCATGATCGCCGAACAGCTGGAGTTCACTGGCTTCGGGCCGAACACGGGTCACCGTCACACGCAATATGGAGAGCCTTTGCCGGCCGACGCTGTCCCGAATGAACGCAACCGCATGCGCACGCACTCGGGTGAGCGCAGGAGGGCGCGCGTGATGCAAGATGACCTTTTCGGCGCGCTTTGCGCCGAGACCAGCGACCTCGCCTCCAAAACAGGCATCCGTGAACCGATGGCCGCTGAACACGCCGCGTGCAACGACGGTGGTGGCGCGCTGGATGAGCCGGTCGACGGCGCGATCATCGACCCCACCACCATCTCGCTCCCTGCCAATGCTCGCACTCGCGTTGCCGGCGACGTCGTCGTTTGCGCGACGCCTCCGGCCACATTCGCCGAGGCGCTCGAACTGCTCGCGGCCAGCGATACCCTGCCGGCGGCGAGGCTCAAGGATCTCCGGCGCGACGTGGCATGGGTGGAAGATCGCCGCCCCCGCAATCGGGACGGTTCTGCAGCAGCCCCCTTGCCGTGCGATCCCCACGCGCTGCGACCGATCCTGAAGAGCCTGAGTTACGATCGGAAGAAAACCGGGCCGAAGCGCCTCTATAATATCAAAGCCTCGCTCGCCGCGATCCAGCGCAAGACGGGCTGGCTCCCGCCGCGTGCGCCTCGCCGGCCGATCACCACTTCCGCCTGGGCCAGCCTGCTCGGCATGATGGGCGATGGCGATCTGAGCCGACCGACGATGCGGCGTTTTGCGGTGTTCTGCGAGGAGCGCGATATTGCGCCTGGGGATGTCTCGCTCGAACACCTCGACGCCTATCACAACGCACTCGCCGCCACGAATGCCAAGGCGCCCGACCAGACGGTGACAACGATTAAGTCGCGGTGGAACCGCTTGTGCCGCGAGCAGGAATCGTTCCCCGGCCAGGAACTGCCCGCTCGCCGCAACCCGAACACGATCCGCGACGATGCCGACAATATCCC
>JAJZVE010001043.1 GCA_021845835.1 Pseudomonadota bacterium
CGGCCCCGGCGGCGGACCACGACGACGGGCTGGTGCACGGGCATGCCTGGGCGAGCAGCGCGACCGAGGCGGCCTGAGTTCCAGCCAGCTTTTCGCGCAAGCCCCTCCCGCATGGCGGGAGGGGTTTGTTTTCGTCCGGGCCGGGACCGTCAGGCCGCCCGCACCGTCGCAATGAAGTGCCGCGCCGCCGCGCTCAGCTGCTCGGCCTTCCCCGACAGCGCGCCCGCCGCCCCCAGCACCTGGGTCGCCGCCGCGCCGGTGCTGTTCGCGCCCTCGCTGACGCCGGTGATGTTGGCGGTAACGGTCCGCGTCCCGGCCGAGGCCTGCTGCACGTTCCGGGCGATGTCCTGCGTGGCGGTCCCTTGTTCCTTCACCGCTGCCGCGATCGTGGCGGCGATCTGGTCCACCTCGGCGATGATCCTGCCGATGCTGCCGATTTCTTCCACCGCCTCTCGCGTCGCGGCCTGGATGGCGGCGATCTGCTGTCCGATCTCCCCGGTCGCCTTTGCCGTCCGGGTCGCCAGGCTTTTCACCTCCGAGGCGACGACGGCGAAGCCCTTGCCGGCCTCGCCGGCGCGGGCGGCCTCGATGGTGGCGTTCAGCGCCAGCAGATTGGTCTGCCCGGCGATCGTGCTGATCAGGTCCACCACTTCGCCGATCTTCTGCGCGCCATCGGCCAGGGCACGCACCACGGCGTCGGTGTGCTTCGCGTTCTCCGCCGCCTGCGCCGCCATTTTCGCGGACTGCATCACCTGGCGCGAGATCTCCGACACCGAGGCGGCAAGTTCCTCGGCCGCGTTGGCCACGGCCTGCACGTTGACGCTGGCCTGTTCGGCCGCGGACGCAACATTGGCCGCCTGTCCCGTCGTCCGCCCCGCGGTCTGGTTCATGGCGGCGGCGGTGGCCTGCAGTTCGGCCGCGGAGCTGGAGACGGCCTGCAGCAGCTGGCCCAGCTTGGTTTCGAACTCGCCCGCCAGGACCTCGGTCGCCTGCCGCCGGTCCCGTTCGGCGCGCGCCTTGTTCGCCTCCTGCTCGGCGCGCAGGCGCTCCGTCTCGACCATGCTGGCCTTGAACACCTGCACCGTCGCCGCCATGCGGCCGATCTCGTCGCTGCGCCCGAGGGCCGGCACGTCCGCATCGAGCTTGCCGGCCGCAAGTGCATCCATGGCGTCGCGCAACCCGTCCAGCGGGCGGAAACTGTGCCGCACGACCAGGAACATCACGCCGGCCCCGAACAGGATCAGCACGAAACCGCCGGCGACGGCCGCGTGCTCGATCTCGGTGACCACGGACAGGAAGTCGCCCTTCTTCACGCCGACATAAAGGATGCCGACCACCCGGCCCGCGGCATCCTTCAGCGGCTGGTAGGCGGTGAAATAGGCCGTGCCCAGGATGTCCGCCTGGCCCCGGTAGGTCCGGCCCTGCTTGAACACCGTATCGTGGACCTTCCCCGGCGCGAGGTGGGTGCCGGTCGCGCGCGAGCCGTCCGGCTTGAGCACATTTGTGCTCACGCGCTGGTCGCCGCGGAACACGGTGGCGGTGCCGCCGCCGATCGCGCGCACCTTGTCCACCAGCGTCAGGTCGCCATCGAGCACATGGCCGTTCGGGGTCACCAGCCGGCCATTCTCAAGCCGCAGCGGACCGTCGCCGCCCTGTATGCGCAGCAGTTCTGCGGCAAGCTTCAGGTTCACCTCAAGGCGGCTCTGGGCGCGCTCGGTCATCGCCGCATCGACCCGCCAGACGACGAACCAGGCCGTGCAGGTAACTGCGGCGACGACGATCAGGGCGCCCGCGGCGACAAGCCTCGCCGCGACGCTCCAGCGCGAAGGATGCAACGAAATCGACAGAAATCGGCGACGCCGCACGGCGAACTCCCCCAACCACGTTCAGGAGGGCGCGCGCGCACCCAGCCTGTCGCGTCTCTAGGCGACCAGTGTGTGCAATTCAATAAAATATCACAGGCGAAAGAACTGGGCGGTTTCGTGTATCGTGCGTCCGATATTTGTTGCGTCGCAAGCAATATCGGATCCCGGGCGGCGACAGATGCAAACGGAAAAGTAAAACCGCGAAGCGCGTCCCGCCGCGACCCCGACGCACCGGAGCGGATCATTCCGCTCTCCACCCTGGCGGCAGCCCATGCACCGGCCGCCCCGGCGGCGCTAAAGCCGAAGCGGCGGTCAGCAAGCTGGGGTTGGTTTCCAGCCGCTTTCAGAGAGGCGACAAGACCCGGTGGCCGCTGCGCGAGCACTTTGCGGGGGCCTCCGCCGCTTCAACGGACACCCCCGGGCCGATCCGCCGCCCGTCCCGCGCGTTGCCGCTCGACGACAGCAAGGAGCAGACCGCCATGCTGGCACGCATGATCCTGGCGCTGGCCCTGGTCGCCGCCGCCCTGCCCGCCGTCCAGTCTGCCGCCGCGCAGACGCGGCCGGAACCGGGGCAGAAATCGCCCGACACCGCCAGCCTCAACCAGACTCCGGTCCAGACGCAGAAGGTGCAGCAGCCGACGCGCCAGCCGATGATCGGCGCCGGCCCGGCCCAGGGCCAGCCGGAAAACCCGGTGAACCGGCAGACGACGCAGGGGAACGAGGCGCAGCAGTAGC
>JAJZVE010001044.1 GCA_021845835.1 Pseudomonadota bacterium
CGGCCGTGCTCGCGCGGGAGGCCAGGCGCACCGCGCCGATTCCCCTGACCCCGCCGGCAACGCGGGCGAGCGCGCAGACGGCGCCGCTGCCGGCGGCGACGCGGGTCTCGGGCGGTGCCGTGGTGCAACTGGCCGCGCTGGAATCGGAGGAGGCGGCGAAGACGGAATGGAAGCGGCTGGAGCGGCGTTACGGCAGCCTGCTCGCCGGGCATGAACCGAGCTTCTCGCGCACCGTGCATGGCGGCAAGACGTTCTGGCGCGTCCGCACCAGCGGCTTCGCCGACGCTGCGCAGGCCGTGCTGTTCTGCCGGCGCGTGAAGGAAAAAGGCGGCGGCTGCGCGGTTGCCAGATTCTAGCACCGAACCAGCCCGCGGGGCGGCCCCCAGGGCCGTGATCGTCGGCCTCGCCGGCCCGGCGCTGAGCGGGGAGGAGGCGACGCTGCTGCGCGCGCAGCCGCCTGCCGGCGCCATCCTGTTCCGCCGCAATGTCGAGGACCCGGCGCAATTGCGGGCGCTGACGCGGGCGCTGCGCGCCGTGCTGCCGCCGGGCGCGGCGATCCTGGTGGACCAGGAGGGCGGGCGCGTGGCGCGGCTGCGCCCGCCGCACTGGCGCGCGCATCCGCCGGCGGGCGCGATCGGCGCGCTGCACGCCCGCGACGCGGCGGCGGGGCTGCGCGCGGCATGGCTGACCGGGGCGCTGATCGGGCTCGATTGCGCCGGGGTCGGGATCGACATGGCGTGCGCGCCGGTGCTCGACCTGCGCCACCCCGGCGCGCATGACGTGGTCGGCGACCGCAGTTTCGGGGCCGATCCGCGCGCGGTCGCGGACCTTGGGCGGGCGATGGCGGAGGGGCTGCTGGCGGCCGGCGTGGTGCCGGTGGGAAAGCATGCGCCGGGGCACGGGCGGGCGCGGGCGGACAGCCATCTGGCGTTGCCGGAGGTGGACGCGGACGATCTGAACGACGATATGCTGCCCTTCGTCGCCAACGCGCAGTTCCCGGCCATGATGACCGCCCATATCCGCTACGCCGCCCTCGATCCCGAGCGTCCCGCCACGCTGTCACCGCGTGTGGTGGGCGAAGTGATTCGCGGCCGGATCGGCTTCGACGGGCTGCTGCTGTCCGACGACCTCGCCATGCAGGCGCTGTCCGGCACGCCGGCGGCGCGGGCGCTGGGCGCGCTGGCGGCCGGCTGCGACCTCGCGCTGTATTGCCCGGGCGATGCGACCGGGAATGCCGCCGTGCTGGCCGCCTGCCCAGCGCTGACCGAGGCGGCGGCGCGGCGACTGACGGCGGCGCGGACACTGGCGGCGGCGCGGCGGCAAAGCCGCGACGGCGCGGCGCTGGCGGCCGAGCGGGAGCGGCTGCTCGGCGCATGACCGGCCTCATTCTCCCGTTCCTGCTCGCCGCGGTGCCGACGATCATCGCGATCACGCTGCACGAGGCGGCGCACGGCTATGCGGCGCTGGCGATGGGCGACGACACGGCGCGGCAGGCGGGGCGGCTGTCGCTCAACCCGCTCGCCCATATCGATCGCTTCGGCACCATCATCCTGCCCGGCTTCCTGCTGGTCGCGCAGTTGCTGACCATCGGCCGCGTCGGCTTCATGTTCGGCTGGGCGAAGCCGGTGCCGGTTTCCGCCTGGAAGTTCCGCGACCCGCGCCGGGGCATGATGGTGGTGGCGGCGGCGGGGCCGGCGATGAACTTCCTGCTGGCCTGGATCGGCGCCGTGCTGCTGCATGCCGTGCCGCTGCTGCGCGGCGTCGCGGAGACCTCGGCGCTGGAGTTCCTGTTCTACTTCATGCTCGCCAATATCGTGCTGGGCGTGTTCAACCTGATCCCGCTGCCGCCCCTGGATGGCGGGCGCATCGCGGTCGGATTGCTGCCGTTGCCGCTGGCGCGGCTCTGGGCGCAGTCGGAGCGGTGGGGCATCCTGATCGTGCTGGGGCTGCTGTTCGTGGTGCCGGCGCTGGCGCGGCAGGCGGGCTTTCACTTCGATCCGATCCGCTCGCTGCTCGGCGCGGTGCTGGAGCCGGCGCTGCGGCTGGTGCTGGCGCTGGCCCTGCATCCGCCGCTCGGCGCGGTGATGCTGGGCGATGTCTGAGGCGGCTTCCCAGGTTCAGGCGCTGGTGCTGCGGCTGGAAGGGTTCGAGGGACCGCTTGACCTGCTGCTCGATCTGGCGCGGGCGCAGAAGGTGGACCTTGCGCGCATTTCCATCCTTGCCCTGGTCGAGCAGTATCTCGGCGTGATCGAGAGCGCGCGGGCGGTGCGGCTGGAACTGGCGGCGGACTGGCTGGTGATGGCGGCCTGGCTCGCCTGGCTGAAAAGCCGCCTGCTGCTGCCCGCCGGCAGCGACGACGCCGAGGAAGGCGAGGTGGCGGCCGAGGTGCTGGCGGCGCGGCTGCTCGACCTGGAGCGGATGCGGCAGGCGGCGCTGTGGCTCGGCGCGCGGCCGGTGCTGGGGCAGGACGTGTTCGCGCGCGGCGCGCCGGAGGAATTCGTGGAGACGGACCGCTCGCAACTGGCGCTCGACCTGCCGGCGCTGATGCGCGCCTATCTGGGCGCGGTGCGCCGCGCCGCGGGCAACCGCCAGTATCGGCC
>JAJZVE010001045.1 GCA_021845835.1 Pseudomonadota bacterium
CGGCAGCACCGCCGGCTCCGGCGCGTCGGCGGGACTCAGCGCGGGTTGCGCGACGGCGGGCGCGGCGAGGGCCAGCAGCGCCAGCAGCGGCAGGATCGCCGCAAGGGCGCGTCGCCTCATCGGAACGTCACCTCGCTGCGCTGGCCGCCCTGGATCACCAGCATCCGCCCCTGTTGCGTCTCGCGCGTATCCGCCAGCGCCGCGGACACGTCGGCGCCATAGACGGCGCTGGCGCCGTTCTTGGCAGCGGTCACCGCATCGGCCGCCGCCCGGATGGCGAGTTCCAGCCGCCCCAGGCGCTGCGCCACCGCCAGTCGCTCGGCGTCGGCGCCGTTCACCTGCAGCGTCACCGTGCGCGCCAGCTTGCCGGCGGCGCTTGCCAGGGGCGAGGCGCCCTGCACGATCACCTGATCCACCGCGATCACGCGTACGTCGCGCAGCACGGTTTCGGCCACCATCTGCCGCTCCTGCCCGCCGCGACCGACCTGCTGCGTCAGGATCACGTCGACCCGGTCGCCGGGCCAGATCAGCCCGGCGACGCCCGAGACGGCATCGACCCCGATCGACAGCGCCCGCGTGCCGGGTGCCAGCACGGCGGCCAGGAAGCCACGGTCGCGCGGCCGCAGCACGTCGGCCTCGGTGATCGGGGCGCCGGCGTCGATGTAGTGGCGCACCAGCGCGCCCCGCAGTGCCCCGCGCGCGGCCGGCGTGTCGATGATGGCATGCCGCGGCAGCCTGCGCGCGGGCACCGACCTGTCGGCATAGTCCTCGTCGCGCGCGAGGGTGCCGGCGGGTACGGCATGCGCGGCGACCAGGTATTTCAGCATCAGCGGCGGCGGCGGAGCCGTGTGCGCCGCCACCACCACCGGCGCGGGCTGCGTGGCCCGCCAGGCGATGCCGCCCAGCGCCAACGCGCTCATCAGCACCATCATGGCGACGACCAGACGGAGGGACATCGTTACCTCCCCGACCCAAGAAGAATGATCCAGGCGCCGCCACAGGCGATGGCGACTCCGTAGGGCAGCGAGCCATGGCGGGCGATGCGCCAGCGCTCGGCGCGAAGCACCCGCCGCAACAGCATCAGGCCGGGTCGCGGCCGGCACCGCCGGAACGGCAGCAGGCGCAGCGCAAGATGGACACCGGCCAGCGCGCCGCCGGCAATGGCGGTGGCGGCGATGAAGGGCAGGATCGCCTGCGGCGCGAGGCCGGCGGCGAAGCCGGCGGCCAGTTTCACGTCACCGCCGCCAAGCCAGCCAGCCGCATGCAGCGCGACCAGCGCCAGGAACAGGATCAGCGCCAGACCGAGCGACAGCCCGGCCGCCGGCAGGCCCGCCAGCGCGATCCGCGTCGCCACGCCCAGCACAAGCAGCCCCGCCGCCACCGCATCCGGGATCATGCGCGCCGCCACGTCACGCCAGGCGGCGACTGCCAGCAGCACGATCGACACCGAGGGGAGCAGGATCGACATAGCTACCGCGCTGCGCCGGAGCTGACGCTTCGGTCGGCATTCCATGCACGCGGATAAAGCAATGTCCGTATCCTGGTCCCGTGGCCGCGCCACGGCACATGGGCTGCTGCACCAGCCGCAGCCACAACCGGGATCGCCCGCGGCGTCGACGCACCCCAGACGCCCCGAGGCCGGCCGGCCGGCTGGGCACCTCGCCGGCGCACCGAACACCTCCTCAAGCGCCTCACCGCAGGCTTCCGCCACGGCGTCCGATCGCGTCTCGGTACACCCCGCGATAAGGAACATTTACGCACCGCTGTCGATACCGGCGAGCAGAGATTTCTTGCTCTTGGAAGTAAAAATGGTTCTATTTTTATCTTGAAATGAAATGATTGATCGACAGTCAGCACTGTCTCCCAGAGAGCATTAATAGCATTAAGGGTATTTTGTGACTTAGGGCATGTCGATGACAGAATCAGACCCGTTGCCCAGCAACACCGGACGGAATGCTGGACAGGCACACGAAGCCGATTTCTGCCATCGACCGACGCCGCCACGATCGGCGTACCCCCATGCATTAGGTTATCGCCAAGACAACCTCAGAGAGCACTATCCACGGTGGTGAACAGCGTAGTGAGATGGGTACCGACCGCGATAGCAGCCGTCGCCACGACCAGCACAATCCCCACGGCGAGCACGCCGTATTCCAGCGCGGTCACGCCCTTGCGATCCTTCAGAGCCGCCAGCGCGATCTGGGTTACATATGTCAACATTTATCGAACCTTCCCCTTGTTTTAGCAGGCGCCCTCGCCTGCCTGTGATTGCCGTCGAAAGTCACGGCGCCCGGCTGCAATTCTTGCGATACCGGACCTTTCCCGCACTGCACAGATTAGGACGAAGTTGCATCGAGCGCAAGAATAACGAATGCGCGAGTCATAAAATTCGCACGTATTACGTGCAATCTTAAACGCAACTGTTCTGATTTGCGAATTTATCTTTCGGCATCGATCCAATCTATGCCGAAGCGTTCGCATTTGTTTCGATTTGCTACGTTTGGAGCTTTGCCTTTGCCTTGTCCGATCGTTTCCCCGAATTGCGCGGCGCCGGCCGGCGTTCAGCAATTATAATTGCGATTTGGCAATCCATATCGCTC
>JAJZVE010001046.1 GCA_021845835.1 Pseudomonadota bacterium
CGGCGTGTTCACCAGCGAGTTCCTGGTCATTACCTCGACCTTTGCGCGTGCGCCGCTGCTGGCGGTACTGCTGGCGCTGGGGCTGCTGCTGGCGCTGGGGGCGTTGCTGTGGCGGCTGGCGGCGGTCGCATTCGGGCCGGTGCGCGGGCCGGTGCGGCCGGCGCATGCCTCCTTCCTGCCGATCTTCGCGCATCTGGCGCTGGTGCTGATCGCCGGCGTCTGGCTGCCGGGACCGCTGGTTGCGTGGTTCCAGCACGTGGCGGTGCTGCTCGGATGATGACCTGGGACGAGGCGACGGCACGGCTTCAGGATGGCAGCGCCACGCTGCTGAGCCTGTGGGGCGAGACGGATGCGGTGCATCTCGCGCTGCTGCTGGACGGCGCGGCGCAGCATATGGCTTTCGCCTGCGCGGACGGGCGCTATCCCTCGCTCGGGCGCGTGCATCCGCCGGCGATCCGGCTGGAGCGCGCGGCGCGCGACCTGCACGGGTTGCGGCCGGAGGGGATGCCCGACCCGCGGCCCTGGCTCGATCACGGCGAGGATCAACTGGCCTATCCGTTCCTGCCGGTCGAGGGCGCGCATCTGCATCAGGTGCCGGTGGGACCGGTGCATGCCGGGATCATCGAGCCGGGGCATTTCCGCTTCACCTGCGACGGCGAGACGGTGGTGCGGGTGGAGCAGCGCCTGGGCTACGTGCATCGCGGCGTGGAGGCGATGATGCAGGGCATGCCGGTTGCGGCGGCGGCGCGCATTGCCGCGCGAATCTGCGGCGACAGCACGGTTGCCTACAGTGTCGCCTTCGCGTTTGCGGCTGAGCAGGCGACCGGCACCGCGCCGCCGCCGCGCGCGGTGTGGCTGCGCGCGCTGCTGGCGGAACTGGAGCGTCTGGCCAATCATCTCGGTGATGTCGGGGCCATCTGCAACGATGCATCGTTCGCTCTGATGCAGGCGCATTGCGCCGTGCTGCGCGAGCGCACGTTGCGCGCGGTGGCCGCGTGTTTCGGCCACCGGTTGATGATGGATGTGGTGGTGCCGGGAGGGGTTTCGCGTGACCTCGCCGCAGCCGACATGATCGTGCTGCGCGGATTGGTGGCGGAAATCCGGCGCCGCTTCCCGCCGCTGGTCAGGCTGTATGACGCCACGGCCTCGCTGCAGGATCGCACGGTGGGTACCGGCATCCTGCGGCCGGAACTGGCGCAACGCTTCGGCGCCGGCGGCTATGTCGGCCGCGCCTCGGGGCGTGCGTTCGACGCGCGGCGCACGCTTGCCTACGCGCCGTATGGCCTTCTGCGCTTCGAGGTACCGACGGAAACGGCAGGCGACGTGAATGCGCGGGTCTGGGTGCGCATCCGCGAGATCACGGAAAGTCTCGGCCTGATCGAGCAGATTCTCGACCGTCTGCCGGAGGGCGTGGTGCTGGTGCCGCTGGCCGAGGGCACGGGCGAGGGGATGGCGCTGGTCGAGGGCTTTCGCGGCGACGTGCTGGTTTGGCTGCGCATTGCCGACGGCTGCGTGCGGCGCGTGCATGCCCGCGATCCGTCCTGGTTCCACTGGCCGCTGCTGGAGGCGGCGATCGAGGGCAACATCATCGCCGATTTCCCGCTCTGCAACAAATCCTTCAACGGCTCCTACGCGGGGCACGATCTTTAGGCGCGCGGATGCGAAAGACGCTGCTGCAAGGACTGCGACGGCCGCTGACGGAGCCACCGCCGCCGCGCATCGACGATCCGGCGGTGACGCTGCTGGCGCGCGAACTGAACACGGCGGCGCAGCGGCGCCTGGGGCGCGGGCTGGCGATCCGCGTCGTCGATGCCGGTTCCTGCAACGGTTGCGAGCTGGAACTGCATGCTCTCGGCAACGCCTTCTACGACTTGGAACGGTTCGGGCTGCGCTTCGTCGCCTCGCCGCGCCATGCCGATGTGCTGCTGGTGACAGGGCCGGTGACGCGGCACATGCGCACGGCGCTGGAGCGCACCTATCAGGCGATGCCTGCCCCGAAATGGGTGGTCGCGTCGGGAAGCTGTGCCTGCGACGGTTTTCTGTTCGCCGGCAGCCCGCACTGCCTCGGCGGGGTTGCGGCGGTGCTGCCGGTCGATGTTACGATCGCCGGCTGCCCGCCGCCCCCGCTCGATCTGCTGCGCGGCCTGCTCAGCCTCCTGCATCCGCAGGAGGCCGTGGCTCAGCGGCCATAGCGGGCGGTGAAGCGCGCCTTGGCCAGCGTCGCGTAGTGGGTGACGAAGCCGACCACGGCGGCGGTCGGGTTGGGCGGCACCGCCAGCTTGTCGGTCTTCACGGCATAGATCGTGAAGATGTAGCGGTGCGGCTTGTCGCCCTTGGGCGGGCAGGGGCCGCCGTAGCCTTCCGTGCCGTAGTCGGTCCGCCCCAGCACGGCGCCAGCCGGCTGCTTGCCGGGCGCGCCGGCGCCTTCCGGCAGGCTGGTGACCGAGGCGGGGATGTCGTACATAACCCAGTGCCAGAAACCGCTGCCGGTCGGCGCGTCGGGATCATAGACGGTCAGAACGTAGCCCTTGGTGCCGGCCGGCGCGCCGTGCCAGGACAGGGCGGGCGAGACGTTCTGGCCGGTGCAGCCGAAGCTG
>JAJZVE010001047.1 GCA_021845835.1 Pseudomonadota bacterium
GCGATCGTCTATCCGACCTGGTATTCGGGGCAGCACTACGACAACGAATGGCTGATCGGGCCAGGCATGGCGCTCGATCCGGCGACCAAGTTCATTATCATCCCGAACATGCTCGGTAACGGCCTCTCCTCCTCGCCGAGCAACACGCCAGAGCCTTACAACGGTCCGCGCTTCCCCCGCATCACCGCGTACGACAACGTACGCCTGCAGCACCGGCTAATCACGGACGTGTTCGGCATTGAGACGCTGCCGCTGGTCACCGGCTGGTCGATGGGCGCGCTGCAGACCTTCCACTGGGGCGCGCTCTATCCCGACATGGTGCAGCGCATTGCGCCGTTCTGTGGCTCCGCCAAGTGCTCGCGCCACAATTTCGTGTTTCTAGAGGGCGTAAAAGCGGCACTGACTGCGGACGCGACATTTAATAATGGATGGTACTCGAGCAAGCCGAACATCGGCCTACGCGCCGCGGCGCGGGTTTATGCCGGTTGGGGCTTCTCGCAGGCGTTCTATCGCCAGGAATTGGATATCAAGACATTGGGATATTCCTCGCTGGAGGATTTCCTGGTGGCGTTCTGGGAAGGATTCTTCCTGCCGAAGGATCCGAACAACCTGCTGACCATGCTGTGGACCTGGCAAAATGGCGACATCAGTGCGAACGAGCTCTATCACGGCGACTTCAGGAAGGCGCTCGGCGCGATCAAAGCCAAGGCATTCGTCATGCCCAGTCGCACAGACCTTTATTTCCCGCCAGAGGACAGCGAGTTCGAAGTGGCAAACATGCCCAACGCAAAGCTGGTGCCGATCGAGTCCGTTTGGGGCCACTTCGCGGGTGGGCCAGGCACCAATCCCGTTGATGTCGCGTTCCTGGACGCCAAGCTGAAGGAATTGCTGGCGAGCTGAACCAAAAGACGGCAGCACCTTCACGACGGCGCTGCCAGTCCCAATGCTGACGATAGGGAGCGTTCTTCGATGACCGAACTCTGGGCACTCGATGCGACCGCGATGACCGAGGCCGTGCGGCGCAAGCAGGTTTCCGCAGCTGAGCTCGCCAAGGCAGCACTCGAGCGCATGGAGGCGCTTGACGGGTTGCTACACGCTTTCTGCACGCCCACACTCGAGCTGACGCAAGCCGAGGCGGCGGCGGTGGACCGCGCCATTGCCTCCGGCGCGGCAATCGGTCCGCTCGCCGGTGTGCCCTACGGCATAAAAGACTTGATCTGCACGAAAGGTGTTCGCACCATGTCGGGAGCCGTCGCGTTCGCCGATTTTGTCCCCGATGAAGACGATGTGGTGGTGGAGCGGATGCGCAATGCCGGCGCGGTGTCGCTCGGCAAGACCAACGTGCCCGAATTTGGATACAGCGGCGTCGGCCACAACCCGATTAGCGAGACCACGCGCAATCCCTGGAATCTGGAGCGAACCTCTGGCGGATCAAGCGCCGGCTCTGGCGCCGCCGTTGCCGCCGGCCTATGCCCGATCGCGCTCGGCAGCGATGGTGGCGGTTCCGTGAGGATTCCGGCCTCATTTTGCGGGCTGGTTGGCGTGAAGGCGTCGATGGGCCGCGTGCCGCTTTATCCCGGTACCAAGGAAGAGCGCTATCCCGGCGTCTCAAGCTGGGAGTCGCTCGAGCATATCGGCCCGATGACGCGCACGGTGCGCGACGCGGCACTGATGCTCTCGGTTATCGCCGGGCCGGACGACCGCGACCGGCGCACCATTCCCTGCGACGACATCGACTGGATCGCGGCTGCCAAGCCGCGCGACCTAAAAGGCCTGCGCGTCGCCTACAGCCCCGACTGGGGCTATGCAGCCGTCGATCCCGAGGTGCGGCGCGTGGTCAGCGAGGCTGTGCGTGTGTTCGAGCGAGACCTCGGATGCATTGTCGAGGAGGCGCATCCCGGCTGGGAAGATCCCTATAGCGCGTTCTGGGGCGTCGTCGCCGCCGAGAGCGATCTCTCGGGTCTTCGCGAGATCACGGCAAATCACGGCGCGAAGATGACCCCACACCTCGTCACCTTCATCAACACGCCCTGGACCGCCGAGGAGCTAACCAACGCCAATGTTGTCCGCAAGGCAGTGACAAACAAGATGTGGCGATTCATGCGAAACTACGACATTCTTCTCACGCCTACTCTGGCAGTGCCGCCCTTCGCGCTGCATATCCAGGGCGTGGAGAAGATCGACGGACGCATAGTGCAGCCCTTTCAATGGCTCGCCTTCACCTTTCCGATGAACCTCACCGGCAATCCAGCGGCCAGTGTACCGGCTGGTTTCACAATAGATGGCCTGCCGGTGGGGCTGCAGATTATCGGGCGCCACCTCGCCGATGCGACGGTGTTGGGCGCGGCGGCGGCGTTCGAGGCGGCAAAGCCCTGGGCGAATGTTTGGCCGGCGGTGGCGAAGGGCGCAGCATGAACACGTCTGCCGATGCCAGCGCCTATCTAATCGTCGAGGAACCCTATTACCGCTCGATCGGCGACGAGGTGGCAGTGTTCGAGGCCGCGTATCACGAGCGGTTGCCGGTGATGCTGAAAGGCCCCACTGGCTGCGGCAAGACGCGGTTTCTCGAGTATATGGCATGGCGGCTGCGGCGGC
>JAJZVE010001048.1 GCA_021845835.1 Pseudomonadota bacterium
GCTGTTCTGCCCCTCGAAATACACCGGCAGCACGTCGGCGCGGGCCTGGTGCACCAGCTTGGCGGTGAACAGCTTCCACGGCAGGTCGCGGGCGCGCGCGAACGGGTGCGGGGCGGTGGCGATGCCGCCGGAGGGGAACACCACCAGCGTCTCGCCGCGGGCGAGGCAGGCGAGCGCCGCCTTGCGGCTCTCCAGGTTGGTGCGCAACGCCTCCTTCGTCTCGGAGAAGTCGATCGGCAGGGCGTATGCCGCCATTTCCGGCACGCGCAGCAGGTCGTTGTTGATCAGGATGCGCGCCGGGCGGCCAAGCTGCTCGGCCAGCGCCAGGATCGCCACCCCGTCCGGGATGCCGAACGGATGGTTGGCGACCATGATCAGCGGCCGTCCCTCGGTGCGCTGCAGCGGCCATTGCCGCGCATCGACGCGCAGCGCGATGTCGCAGGCGTCCAGCAGCAGGTTCATGGCGCGGTCGCGCTGCCCCGCCATCTCGGCCTGCCAGCGCGCATAGCGGCGGTTGGCCTGGCGGATGCCGAACGCGGCTTCCAGCGCCACCAGGAACGCCCGCTTCGGCAGCGGCATGCTGGGGCTGACATAACTGAGGGCGCTGCTGGGAGTGAGCATCTGACCGACCTGCATGACTCGCACGCCGCCGCCCGCAAGCGGCGGGGCGGGGCCTCAGCGCGGCTTCTACCACACACGCAACCGTGAGGATATGACCGTTGCGCGAATCCTGCGTGCTGGTGGCGCAGTTTGCAATCGGTGCCGCCCGGCTGCAGATCGGCCCATGACCGTCGTCACGCGCTTTGCCCCCAGCCCGACCGGCTATCTGCATCTTGGCCATGCCTACGCGGCGCTGACCGCCTGGCACCGGGCGCGGGCGGCGGGCGGGCGGTTCCTGCTGCGGCTGGAGGACATCGACGCCACCCGCTGCCGGCCGCATTTCGCCGAGGCGATCCTGGAGGACCTGGCCTGGCTCGGCCTCGACTGGGACGGTCCGGTGCGGGTGCAGTCGCGGCACCTGGATGACTACCGCGCCGTGCTCGACCGGCTCGCCGCGCGCGGCCTGCTCTATCCCTGCTTCTGCACCCGCGCCGAAATCGCGCGCGAGGTCGCGGCCGCCGCCGACGCGCCGCAGGGGCCGGAAGGGCCGCGCTATCCCGGCACCTGCCGGCGCCTCGGCGCCGCGGCGCGCGCCGCCCGCCTCGCCGCCGGGCAGCCTTATGCGCTGCGGCTGGACATGGCGGCGGCGCTGGACGCGGCGGGCGGGCCGCCGACGATGCAGGAGGACGGCGAGGGGACGCTGCCCTGCGATCCGGCGGCGTTCGGCGATGTCGTGCTCGGCCGCAAGGACGCGCCGGCCAGCTATCATGTCTGCGTGACGCACGACGACGCGCGGCAGGGCGTGACGGTGGTGACGCGGGGGGAGGACCTGCGCCCGGCCACCTCGGTGCACCGGCTGCTGCAGGTGCTGTGCGGCTGGCCGGCGCCGGCTTACGCGCACCACGCCTTGCTGACCGACGCGAGCGGACAACGGCTGGCCAAACGGAACAGTTCCCCAAGCCTGCGCAGTCTGCGCCAGGGTGGAGCGACGCCGGCGCAAATTCGCGCACAGATCGGCTACTAAGGAAAGGAAATGCAATGGTTGTATCATCACCCCGAAATGTGCATACTTCTTGCCAGCGGTTTCCTTCGGGTTTCTCCTTCGCGACATCACAAAGCGAAGTGGTGCAGGGAATTCACGAAAATGTGAAATTCGCTGGAGGATAGAGTTTCGGGATGCAGGTGCGATGACGAGTCTATTGTCACGTCTGCTGCTTCTCATTGTCCTGGCGTGGTCGCTGGCCTTCCTGCTGGGGCAAGTGGTGCAGACGCAGACTGGACCGGTGCTGGCGCTGTCGGTCGGCCTTGCGGGTATGGCGGCAACGCTGGCCGCGGCCGAGTGGCTGGTGCGCCGGCCGCTGCGCCGCCTGCTGCCGCGCGCGGAGCGTCTGGCGGGGAGTGTGCCGGCCGGTGCCGCGCGGAATGTCTTCGCCCGGATCGGCGCCGCCCTGGACGCGGCCGCCACGGCGCAGGAGCGGCTGGCCCGCGCGGTGCGCGAGGAGCGGGCGGAGGCCGGGGCGGCGCGCGCGGCGCTGGCCGAAAGCGAGGCGCGCCAGCGGCTCGCGCTCGCCGCAGCCGACGTGACGATCTACGAAATCGACCTGGTGCAGCATCGCGTCTGGCTCGACCATCGCGCGGCTGCGATCACCGGCGGCGCGCTGCCGGCCAATGGCTGGTTCTCCAACGGCGACGCGCGCCTGCGGAGCTGGTTCGCGCGCCTGCATCCGGATGACTTCGCCACCCGGCACGCCGCGATCCGCGCGCTGATCCTGGGGCATGCGGAGACGGCGTCGATCACCTACCGCTTCCGCGGCGCGGACGGCGCCTGGCGCTGGCTGGCGGAACGCGCCGCGGCGGTGGCGCACCGGCCGGGCAGCGGCGAGCCGCTGCGCATCGTCGGCGTCGTGCGCGACGTGACCGAGCAATACGACCACGCCATCGCGCTGGAGCACGAAGTGGCGGAACGCACCGCCGCGCTGCGCGAGAGCGAGCGGC
>JAJZVE010000031.1 GCA_021845835.1 Pseudomonadota bacterium
CAATTCAAGTAACGCCTCGCCGCGCGAACGCACGCCGTGGGTTCGCGCGCGATGTCGCCCTTCGCTCGCGTGGCATCAAATCCTGCCGCAGGAGTTAGCGGCTTGATGGAAGGTGTCATGGCGCCGGGCCAGGTTCTGACGGCGTTCAAGGCGGCGACGCCGTGCCTGGGGCTGTCGCCGCGGCTGGTTTATGCCATCGACTGGCTGTTCCGGTTCACCCGGCCGCAGGACTGGGGGAGGGGAGGATGTTGATTTGCAGCGGCATTTGACCCGAAAAAAGCAGAATCCCGCCGCCGCAGACGCCTGAACTTGACCCCAGACAGAGACACGATATTCATTTAACCAGACCCAATCGATGACGCTCAGGTGGCCGACATCAAATCGGAATACCCGGCCGGCTTGAGATCGGAATCAGTGGCCGGCTTCGAATTGGAATGCATGGCCGACTTCATCGGAATCCGCAGTCTCGGCCCAGCAGGGAATATTGCCCCCGTCGCGTGGATCATTATCCGATGAAAATTTAGGGTCAAATTTCCAACGCAGCATGTCAGCGGTCACTTTGTCGCTGATCTGCTTCCATTGCGCGGGTGTCATTCGCTCTCCTTCGTCCAGGCTGTCGTTGCGCAGCCTTGCGTCGTAGGCCGATCCATGGCATTGTAGGTCATAGGATTTATAGGACCTACATGTCAATCGACTCGCTCTCACCGGAACAGGTCAAGGCGGCGCGGGCGCTGCTTGCCTGGTCGCAGCAGGAACTCGCAGCCGCCGCTCGGGTATCTCCTTCGACGGTCGCCGACTTTGAGCGGGGCATGCGCACGCCGGTGCCGAACAATGCGCTGGCCATCCGCGAGGTCTTGGAGAGCAAAGGCCTGGAGTTCATTGCTGGCGGCGTCGTGGAAAAAGCGATGTTGCCTCCACGTCCGCCAAGCTCGCACCCGGGGATGCTGTTGCGCTGGGTGAACGCGACGCACTTGTCTCAGTGGGGCGAACGGCGGGACGGGCAAAGTGGCATCCCGGAGCTGCTACGCCGACTAATCTATGCCGCAGTCGGGCCTGCCGCGGCTGTTCACTTCCCTGCCGATGAAAGCGTTCAGTACCCTGGTTGGGACGGTATTTGCACTGTCTCGGCGGGTTCTGAGTTCGTGCCCGGCGGAAAATCGGGGTGGGAGATTGGCGCTCAGCGGAGGGCGATCCGCGCCAAGGCAGATGAAGATTTTGCGAAGCGAACGGCCGACCCGCTCGGGCACGATCCACGCAAGACGACCTTCGTCTTCGTCACCCCCCAGCGGTTCGTCGGCAAGGACAAATGGGTGGCGGAGAAGAAGGCACTCGGTGTCTGGCGCGATGTCTCCGCTATCGATGGGGATGACTTAGTTCATTGGCTCGAAGCCCATCCGGCGGTAGCTCAATGGTTGTCGGTGACCATTGGCCGCCGGCCAAAGGGTCTACGCAATATGGAGGAAGTGTGGGCCGAATGGATCCGCGCAACCAAGACGCCGTTGACACCGGACGTCGTATTAACCAGTCGCGACGAAGAGCAAACCTCCGTTCTGAAGTGGTTGCGGGGAAAGCCGCAGCTTCTTGCCATCTCGGCCGAAGCTCCAGATGAAGCTACGGCGTTTCTCTACGCAGCGATCAGTTCCCTTCCAGAACCCTATCGGCTGGCCTATTGGAGCCGCTGCGTGGTCGCCGACACCCGGGGAATTGCCCGAGAACTAATCGGCCTCGGAACCCCTCTCATCGTCGTTTTGACGGATCCCGAAGCGGGGCTTGCTCAGCGGCTAGTTGACGATGGTCATCACGTCTTTGCCGCTTACGGCCCGGACGTCAACAGCCTCTCGGCAGCTCGGCGTTTGTCACGGCCGTGGAAGTTCGATCTTCAGATGGCACTAGTCCGTGCAGGCCTCAATGACGAAGATGCTCATCGGTTCGCCCACGCGTCAGGGCGGAGCGTCACCGTCCTGAGGCGGCTCATGCCCGCCGCTCCTAACTACCGTTCGCATTGGGCTAAGCAAGCGCCGCCTGAGTTAATCGCCGCGATGTTCGCGGGTGCTTGGGTCGAGACATCCGCGATAGACCGCAAGATCGTCAGCACGCTGGCTGGCTGCACATATGAGCAGGTCGAGGCAATGCTCGCCCCGCTCGCCGCAACACTGGATGGTCCCATCGTGCGGCTGGGTGAGGTTTGGAAGGTGGCGTCTCTACGTGACCTTTGGACCCAGATCGGCCAGCAAGTGACGTCAAGCCAGATGGCGAATTTCGAGACTGCTTTTCACTCTGTTTTGGGTACGATTAATCCCCGCTATGCCCGGCGACCAAAGAGCATCTATTATGAGGAAGAGGGCGAATTCGGTGAGGAGGCTTCCGGAGCACTGCGCCGTGGCCTAACTGAGGCAATGATCCCGTTGGCGGTCTATCCTGATCGTGCGGAACTAATTGCAAACCCACCTGGACACGTCGCCGGCGCGATCCGCAAGCTGCTAAATAAGGCATCGCCGGCGCTCTGGTGGTCGTTGTCCTCCGACCTGCACGACATTGCCGAGGCAGCGCCAGATGAGTTTCTGGCCGCGCTAGAGATCGGACTTGAGGGTGTCGATCGACCGATCATGTCGCTGTTTCGCAGCGACGAGGGGCCGATGCACCCGACAGAGTACCTCGCGAACCTGCTGTGGGCGCTAGAGATGCTGGCCCGCAGCCCCGATTATCTAATGCGCTCTGCACTCCTCCTAGCGCATTTGGACGAGGTCGATCCCGGCGGTAATTGGGGAAATCGTCCATTCGGGTCGCTGCGCCGGATCTTCGTGAGTTGGTCACCGCAAACCTACGCCACGCCGGCCGAGCGCCTAAAGGTGATAGACCGGATCGTCCATCAACACTCTGAAGTCGGTTGGAAGCTTTTGCTTGCCCTGGCGCCCCACTTCCATGACACGTCGGAACCCTCATCTATGCCGAACTGGCGCGACTTCGCGCCCGACAAATCAGAGGTGATCACCTGGCCGTCACTGGCTGCGGCGGGCAGCGCGATCGGTGTGCGGTTACTTCAGCAGGTCGGCCATGATGGCGAACGCTGGCGTGCTCTGCTTTCTCTCTGGAGAAACTTCGATGGCAAGTGGCGCGCCACCGCGGTGAAGCAGCTTGAAACCTTTGCCCGTCGTCTAAACGACCCTGCCGAAATCGAGCTGATGCGTGACAAACTGCGAGGCCTGCTGCAGAACCACCGGGCCTTCAAGGATGCCCAATGGGCGTTGGCCGAAAAGGACCTTAAGCCGCTCGATAAAGTGTTCGAACTTCTCCAACCCAAAGGTGTGGAAGACCGGGTTCGCTGGCTGTTTCGGCCCGGCGCCAATCAGATGGGGCCAAATATCGATTGGCGTACGGAACAGGCCGAGCTTGAGGTCCGGCAAACGGAGGCCGCCGAGAATCTTGTTGTGGAACTTTCGTCAGACCAGCTGTTCGCCTTCGCCTCGACCATTACGATGCACCACGCGTTCGGTGCGGCGATCGTTAAGACGACTGCCAAAGAGGAATTCAAGCACGGCCTCATGAAGCGGGGCCTCCTCGCTGAGGAGGGCGCCCGCGCGGATGTCGGCGTTGGAATCCTGTACGGACTCAAGCTGCAAGCGGGTGATAATGGCGACGCCTGGGTGCGCAATCTTTGGCGTCAGGCCATCGAGGAAGCCTGGGGCGACCGAGCTGAAATGCGCATTGTCCACTGTTTGCCGCCGACAGCATCGACGTGGGCTGACATCGAGGCAAGATCTGCAAGTCTGACGGAGTTATACTGGCGAACCCTTCGCGCTTTTTGTATCCCCGACAGCGCCGATCCGACCTACATCGTCGATCGTCTCCTGGTCGTCGGCCGCGGCCGGGACGCAGTAGGATGGCTCGGCCACAATATCAAGATCAAGCCCAGTGGCACGCTTCTCGTCCGTGCTCTGCGAGCGGCTGCGAAGTCGGACCAACAGGCTAGTGGTAATGACGCAACGATGCTTAGTCACTGGGTCGGTATCCTGCTCAACTACCTCGAAACCGACACTGAGGTCAGTGATCAGGATATAGTCGGCCTAGAGTGGATGTATTTTCAGGCCCTGCGTCATTCGCCCCGGCCGGCGCGCACTTTGCACCGTGCCCTGGCCCGCGATCCCGAGTTCTTCGTCTATCTCCTGAAACTGATCTTCCTGCCGGCGGAGGACAGCGGCATCGTTGAGCCCGAGGCGGAAAATCCGGAGAGCGCCCGTCTCCTGGCAAGCCAAGCGTATGACGTCTTACACGATTGGGCACATGTTCCCGGGGCCGATGACCAGGGCGTAATCGACGCAGTGGCATTGGAGATCTGGGTCAAGCGTGCCCGCAAGCTGCTGGTCGAAGCAGGACGCGGCGAGATCGGCGATAGCAAGATCGGTGAAATCCTCTCGGCATCGCAACGCATGCCCGACGAGCCGTGGCCTCCGGTGCCGGTACGCGACATCATCGAGGTGACGCGAAGCCGAACCCTGGAGCAGGGGTTTGAGGTCGGGCTATATAACCGGCGCGGCGTAACTGTTCGCATGCCCCATGACCGCGGCGGGCAAGAGCGCGCCCTAGCTGAACGTTACCGCCGCGACGCCGTTGCTCTCCGATTCGACTGGCCTCGGACCGCTGCGTGTCTGGATCGGATCGCAGCAACCTACACTGTTGACGCAGGCCGGCAGGATCTCAGCGCCGAACAGAGAGATTGGTTATGATATGTCGTCTCGTAGGCGCTGTTCTGCGGGCTCTTCGATAACGGTCTCGCAATGCTACGGGCGGCCCCAGCGCCATCTGCTCATGCACCAAATGTCTCCTCGGAGAACACTACCATGCTTCGGCTCGTTTGGATAAAACGAGCCGCCGACGGTTCATTGTAGTCGGAGTTTCGGCTAGGCGAGCATCCCAGGGCAAGAACAGTCGTAGATAATCTGCTCGGACGAGCGTCGGCTAGCGGTTGCTGCGCTCCACGATACCCGTTTGCTTTCGGCCCGTCACGCAGAGAGGCAAATGTCCGGTCCCGACCATTGGCGCCCAGAACCGGACTGGCAGAAATCCACCCGGGGCTGTCGTCCAGCGGGGCGCCCAGGAGCGTCGGCTTCGGGGCATGCCCCAGGAAAGCCTGGATGACCGTGATGGGCGCGAAGCGGCCATGGCACCAGGAATGGCCAAGGTCGGTTACGGACCTGCTTCGGCCGCTGCCGATCTGCAGGTCGAAGGTCCGCTTTCGTTCGAGGATGGTTGCATGAGTTGGGGAGCTGCGGCGGACGCACAGCAAGATTCGAGAGTGAGAGTTCGGCCGGCCGGCCGTGACGGGTTGAGGACCGCGAGAGAGGCTCGCGGCGCCCGTCGCGGAGATCCGCGATGTCACGCTCAGCCGCTCGCGCTCGTGCCGGTCAGGACCGGGCGAGCCTCTATGCCGAGATCACCGATGAGATCATCGGCGAGCTGGAAGCCGGGCGCCTGCCCTGGGTCCAGCCCTGGGGCGCCTCGGGCGCCGGGGCGGCGGTCGGCCTGCCGAAGAACGCCGCCACCGGCCGGCGCTATTCCGGGATCAACGTGCTGATCCTCTGGGGCGCGGTCATCGAGCGCGGCTATTCCGGCCAGGCCTGGCTCACCTTCCGTCAGGCGCTCGCGCTCGGCGGCAATGTCCGCAAGGGCGAACGCGGCACCACGGTGGTCTATGCCGACCGCTTCGTGCCCGAGGCCGAGCGCGAGCGCGCCGACCGCGACGGCGACGAGCCGAGCGCCATCCCGTTCCTGAAGCGCTTCACGGTGTTCAACACCGATCAGTGCGATGGCCTGCCCGACACGATCGCATCCACGGCACCGCCGGTTCCCGAGGGCGAACCGCGCCGGGAATCCCGGATACTCCAACGCTTGAGGAGTATTTTATTGACAGCATCCGTCACCCCTCTCATGTTTTGACCAGTCATAAAAACCGGTCAAAGGGATGACCCCGGCATGCGTGAAATTCAGGCTTCGGAGGCCAAAACCCATCTTCCGCAACTGCTCGATGACGTCGAGCGCGGCGATGTCATCGTCATCACGCGCCACGGGCGGGCGATTGCCCGCCTGATACCGGAGGTGGACCGCAGGCGGGAAGAGATTGACCAGGCCATCGTCGGCATCAAGGCGCTTCGCAAGCGCACCGGCAAGGTCACGGTCGAGGAATTGCTGTCGGCCCGGCACGAGGGACATCGCTACTGATGCCGTTTGTTCTCGACGCCTCGATTGCGGCGTGCTGGGCTTTCGCGGACGAGGACCACCCGGTCGCGGCTCTGGCGCTGGAGCGGATGCGAACGGATACGGCGCTGGTTCCGAGCCTGTGGTGGTTCGAACTGCGCAACACCCTCATCGTCAGCGAGCGGCGAGGCCGTTTGACAGAGACCGACACCGCGCTTTTTCTGCGCGAGATTGCCCGCCTTCCGATAACGGCCGACCGTTCTCCCGGCGAGGCGGCGGTTCTCATGGCCGCCCGCCAGCATCGGCTCACGGTCTATGATGCGAGCTATCTCGAATTGGCGCAGCGTGAAGGCGTGCCGCTTGCGACGCTCGATGGCGATTTGAGGAGGGCGGCGAAGGCGGCAAGGATATCCCTGCTTGAAGCACGCTCGTCAGAATAAGCCGCTACTGCCGTCAGCAGGCGACGGGCTGGAGAGTCAACTGTCGGAGGTTGCAGGTCCCCGCAACCACTTTTACCGAACTCATAAACAAATCGGAACCAGGGCTGGCGACGGCGCTCGCGGCGGAGGCGCGCGCGGGCGTCTGGCCGAGCCCGAGGCCGAGCCCGACCATCGCGGCGATCTCGCCGGTGAGCACAATCTCCGGCGCTTCCCCCTCGGCCGCCGCAGGCAGAACGTCGACCCGGGCCACCAGGCCACGCACCATCTCCAAAGCCTCCTGCCCATCCGGCCCCGTCAAGGCCTCGGCCAGCGCCGCGACCTTGGCGCGGTAGATTTCGCCGAGATGGGGATGCAGCGGCGGCGCCGCCGGGACGGCCTGCGCCAATCGACGCGCCAGCCCCGCTTTGCGCGCTTCCAGGTCATCGAGCTGCTGTTGCAGCCCCGGCGCTCGGAACCCCTCGGCAATCGCGTCAATCAGCCCGGCGAGCTTGCGCTCGACGGCGGCCAGATCCTTGCGGAGCCCGGCCGCCTCGGCCCCGGCCTCGGCTTGCAGCCGGTTCCACTCGGCGGCGAATTCGGCAACGAATTCCGCCACCAGTTCCGGCGCCATGAGCTGCTCGCGCAGCGCCCCGAGAATAATGTCTTCCAGCGCATCGCGCCTGACGGCCGCGCGGTGGGCGCAGACCCCCTGGCGGTGGGCCGCGGTGCAGCCGAGATAATCGCGCCCGATGGCGCCGAAGACACCGCCGCAGACCCCGCAGAATACTTTTCCGGTCAGCACATGGCGCGGCCGGCGGCGCGCCCAGAACCCGGGCGGCAGGGTATCGGCCCCCGAGGCGGCGCGAATGGCGCCGAGCCGCTCGGCAGCCCGCTCCCAGGTTTCCTGGTCGATGAGGCGCAGCTCCGGCACCATCTCGACAACCCATTCGGCGCGCGGGTTCGGCCGCGACACCCTTTTCCCGGTGGCTGGATCCTTGAGGAAGCGCATGCGGTTCCACACCAGCCGGCCGATATAGAGTTCGTTGCGCAGGATGCCGGTGCCGCGTCCAGCATGGCCGCGGATGGTGGTATCCCGCCAGGCGCGCCCCTCGGGGCCGGGCACGGCTTCGGCGTTCAGCGTCTTGGCGATGGCAATCGGGCTGGCGCCGCCGGCAAAGAGGGTGAAGATGCGGCGCACGACGGCCGCCTCGGCCTCGTTGATGGCACGCGCGCCGCGCACCGGTTCGCCATCGGTGTCGATCTGGCGGACGACGTCATAGCCATAGCAGAGACCGCCCGCCGAGCGCCCCGCCGCGACCCGCCCGCGCAGGCCGCGCCGGGTCTTGTCGGCGAGGTCTTTGAGAAAGAGAGCGTTCATCGTGCCCTTGAGGCCGACATGGAGTTCGGAAATCTCCCCCTCGGCCAGGGTGACGAGGCGGATGCCGGCGAATTTGAGCCGCTTGAACAGCGCGGCGACGTCTTCCTGGTCGCGCGAGAGCCGGTCGAGGGCTTCGGCGACCACGACGTCGAAAGCCGCCTCGCGCGCGCCTTCGAGCAGCGCCTGATAGCCCGGGCGCAGCGTCGAGGCGCCGCTGAGCGCGGCGTCGCGATAGAGCTGCACCAACTCCCAGCCCTCGCGGGTGAGGCGTTCCTTGCATAGGCGCAACTGGTCCTCGATGGAGGCGTCGCGCTGATTGTCGGAGGAATAGCGGGCGTAGATGGCGGCGCGAAGGGTCATGGGCGCGGCTCCGGCGGCAAGGCCTGCGATGATGTCGCCCCATCGTCGCGCCGGTCAAGGCTGGGGCGCGGGCGGTGTGGCAAGTTCCGAGGCATGACGGTCAATGCCCCATGCGGTGGCGCATGAAGGCCATGAGCGCGAACAGCAGCAGCGCTATGACGCCCATAATGGCCGGAAGCTCGATGATGGTGCAACCGAGGCTGAGCCTTCGGTAATCCTCCCGCGCCGCCTGCCTGGCCAGCAGGCGGGCAATCCAGGCGAGTGCCGGAGGCGGGACACCCTGGGCCGGCGCCGGCTTGGGCGCGGCATCGAGGGGCGCGGTGGTGTTGGTTCTTTCCACTTTCGGCGACAGACGCCGCGCCTTCAGAGTATGTGTCAAGCTCAATCTTCCCTTTTGGCGGACTAGGCCTCGCTCGCCGCGTAATGACAAAAACTAAGAATAGATGACCGCTAACAAAACATAGTAAATATATGCAAAAACAATAACAAGAAATAAAATAGTGACGTTTTTCATTGGTACAACCCGGACCGAATAGGCGCCGTTTTGGCGCTCTCCGGTGATGCGCTGAACCGGCTCAGAACAAATGCTCGGCGACGAGCATGGTGGCGCCGACGATATGGCCGATGCAGATGATGATTTCGAGGCTGCGGTCGACGGTCTTGCGCCAAGTCTTCTCGACCGGCCGGGAAGCGGGGTGCTTGCGTGCGGCATGCTTGGCGTTGTGGCCATGATGCCGGGCCTTGGGGTGGGTAGGGGTGGCGGCGGTGTCGTCGCCGAACTGGTTCTGGCCAAAGATGAGCGGCGGATTCTCGACCGGCGTGACAGTGGCGCTCGCGGTATTCTTTCCCGAGGCGGGCGAGGGCATGGTAAGGGACGGGTTAGCCTGTGACATTGTCAACTCCAATGGTTGCGGGTCAGGCCGGGTATGGTGCTCGTAACGCCATGCTCGGCCGCTTTCTTTCCCGGGGCGCCCGGGCGCGGGAGAGGGGAAGCAACGCCTCGACATCTCTTGTTGTTAAGATAATACATTTAATGAGAAAAGCCAATAATAATCTTGGCATGGCGTGAAAAATATATTGCCGCGCCCCCATGACTGTTCATGCCCAAAACCAGGCCGATAGGAAGACGACGTCTTTAATCACTGCGGCACGCTTGTCGATAATCCGGTGTGGGACAACCCTACGGCGAAGGCACTATAATTGAAGACATTGGGGTAGTTCACTATTTCGTTGATATTTTGCCATGTTCCTTGACCCATGGCTGCCGGAGAAGCAAGTGCAATTTTCGTGCTATTGCTTTCCGGCGCACTTTGCTTGCCATTGCTTTTTGCTATGTTCTTCGGACGTTCCATTTCATCGGCGACGGGGTGATATCACCGTGCTGCGCTTATTCCCCGAAAGGTGACTCTGCGCAGCGCCGTGATGCAGCGCTGCGCTACCTCAGCCATCGTCTGCCGCGGCCTCGGCGCCTCTGGCGCCGAGGCCGCGGCCGCGTCTTGTTTTCCGTCGCGGTTTCTCAGCCGCCGTTGATCGCCCGGCTTTACGGTGTCTCTTCCCTGGAGTGCGCCCGGTCGGCTTGCGTGCCGTTCTTCCTATCGTAAGAATTATGTCAGTATTGGCATAGGTCAGTGAATTCCATCACCCGCCATAGCCCCGTTTTTGATGATAAAATTTGGTCCTGAAAAAGAAGGTTAAAGCGAATTGCGCGGTTTCTCAGCCGCCGTTGATCGCCCGGCTTTACGGTGTCTCTTCCCTGGAGTGCGCCCGGTCGGCTTGCGTGCCGTTCTTCCTATCGTAAGAATTATGTCAGTATTGGCATAGGTCAGTGAATTCCATCACCCGCCATAGCCCCGTTTTTGATGATAAAATTTGGTCCTGAAAAAGAAGGTTAAAGCGAATTGCGCGCTTATACGTCGCAAGCGACGTGCTGGAAATGAGTTGTTCCTTGCCAAGGCCGATTTTACACTGTCGGTATGGCAATTTATCATCTATCTGTCAAAATTCATTCGCGCTCGACGGGCGCCAGCGTCGTCGCCGCGGCGGCTTATCGCGCCGGCGAAAAGCTCCGGGACGAGCGTGCCCGGCACACGCATGATTATCGCCGCAAGCGTGGCGTCATCCATCGCGAAATTCTTCTCCCCGAGGGAGCCCCCGCAGCATGGCGCGATCGCGCGGCGCTATGGAATGCGGTGGCGATGGGGGAGCGTCGGCACGACGCGCAGATGGCGCGCGAGATCGAAATCGCCCTTCCGAGAGAACTCTCGCTTGAGGCAAACATCCAGATGGCGCGGGATTTCGCGCGGGCGGAATGCGTTCGTTTGGGGATGGTCGCTGATCTTGCCGTGCATCTCGCACGCGGCAGCGACGGGCGGCCGCAGCTCCATGCCCATATTCTGCTGACGCTCCGCCGTATCGGCCCCGAGGGCAGCTTTGGGCAAAAAGCAAGGGAATGGAACAATCCCGCATTGCTCGCCCGCTGGCGGGAGCGGTGGGCATCGCTGGCCAATGCCCAGCTTGCCGAGTGTGGCCACGATATCCGCATCGATCACCGCAGCCTCGCCGCGCAGGGCGTGGCATTGATCCCGCAAAAGAAAATCGGCCCTGTCGCGGGCGGAAGACGCATGGCTGAAATCCGGGAGAATTCCGGCCCCGCCATGATGCATCGCGAAATCGCCCGCGCCAATGGCGCGCGGATCATCGCCCGCCCGGCGCTGGCGCTGGATGCCATCACCGCTCAGCAGGCCACTTTCACACGCCCTGATCTTCTTCGGCTGCTCCACCGATACACCGACGGGGAGGAGCAATTCGCGCAAGCCCTTGCCAGGGTCGAGACCTCGCCGGATCTGGTCCGGCTCGGGCGCGATGGCCGGGGGGAGGTGCGCTTTACCACGCGCGGGATGCTGGCGTGCGAGCGAGATCTCGCGGCCGACGGCGCCTCGCTCGCGGCGGGGCGCGGGCATCCGACCTTTTCGGAGGCAAGAATTCGAGGTGCGGCAACAGACGCCGGCCTCGGGAAAGATCAAGCGGAAGCGCTTCGCCACATCGGCGGTTCGGCCGACCTCGCCTTGATCGTCGGCTTTGCCGGCACCGGCAAGAGTACTCTTCTCGGGACAGCGCGGGATATCTGGGTGGCGGCGGGATATCGGGTGCGCGGCGTCGCGCTGTCCGGCATCGCCGCCGAGGGGCTCCAACAGGGCGCGAGGATCACGAGCCGGACGATCGCGTCGCAAATGCTGGCGTGGCGACGGGGCCGCGAGCGCCTGCGGGCCAACGAGATCTTGGTGGTGGACGAAGCCGGGATGGTCGGCTCGCGCGACATGCAGGCGCTGCTCGCCGCGGCCAAGGCGGCGGGGGCAAAAGTGGTCCTTGTCGGCGATGCCGAACAGCTTCAACCGATCGCGGCGGGGACACCGTTCCGCCTGCTTGTCGAGCGTTTCGGGGCGGCGGTCATCAAAACGGTGCGCCGCCAGCGCGAGGCGTGGCAACAGCAGGCGACCGAGGAACTGGCGACGGCCAAGACCGGCGCCGCCCTGGCCCGCTATATGGCGGCGGGGAGGGTGCGGGCGCATGACGCGATCGAGGCCGCGAAATCCGCGCTCATCGAGGAATGGACGGAGGGGCGACGGTCGGCGCCGGGGGCCACCCGGATCATCCTCGCCCATCGCCGCGCCGATGTCCGCGATCTCAACGCCAGGGCGCGGGCGATCCGGCGGCGCGAGGGCGAACTCGGCGCCGATGTCGAACTGCCGACCAGCGCCGGCGTTTGCGATTTTGCCGAGAAGGATCGGATATATTTTCTCCGCAACGAGACCGGCCTCGGGGTGAAAAATGGCTCGCTCGGCACCATCGCCGCCATCGTCGGGCAAGGCGCCTCGGCGCGACTGACGGTGCGGCTCGATAACGGGCGGGAAATCGCTTTCGTGCCGCGCGACTATGACGATATCGCCCATGGCTATGCCGCGACCGTGCATAAAACTCAGGGCGTCACGGTTGATTACGCGCATGTTCTGGCGAGCGGCGGGATGGATCGCCACCTCGCCTATGTGGCGCTCAGCCGCCATCGCGAGGCGGTCAGTCTCCACTGGAGCGCCGACGAAATGGGAGACGTCGAGCGGCTCGTTGCCATTCTGTCGCGCGAGCGGCGGAGCGAAAATGCCCTCGATTACGTCGGCGCTGACGTGGCGCGGCAGACGGCATCCTTTGCCGCCCGCCGCGGCATCGTCCCGGAAAGCGCGATCGTGCTGAAGCGTCAGCGCGAAACCCCGAACGCCGTCGTCAACAGCCCGCGACCGGTGGGGGCGAAGGGTAAGCGGCCTTCACCTGTCATTACCACCAGCGGCGGGGTGCGTCGCCGCCCAGCTACTTTTTCCGAGGCGGTGTCCGGCGCCATGGAGCGCGCCTTGGCTTCGGCATGGGAGGGTGGTCGCGCCCAGGCAGCCGCCGTCGCCGGCCATGTCAGGTCCGGCACGGCGGCGGTTGGCGGCGGCGCCGCCACTCTCATCGCCGGCGCTGGCCGCCGCATCGCGCAGGTTTTCGCCGCCAAGACAGCGCCGACGCCGAGCGGTGACGTTGCCCCTGCGGCCAAAGCCACTCGTGCCCATGCACCTGAAGCAGCGCCGCGCGAGGCCAAAGCGGTCGCAAAGAAAGAGGCAGCCGCCCGAACCGTTGCGCGGGAAGAGCCGCGCCCCCGCAAAGCACCCCCGGCGCCCGCGCCCGTTCCCGAGGCGCGCGCTGAGCCATCGCGGGACATTGCCGCTGAACTTCGCCGCCACCGCGCCAATTTCACCGACGCCCTCACCGAGTTGCGCGCCGTCGTCGTGGCATGGGAAGGGCGGGGTGACCAGGAAGTTGTTCTGGCCACCAGCGCCACAAACGCCGCCCGCGCCGCCGCGGCCATCGCCGCCGATCCCGGCATGATGGCCATGCTGGCCGTCGAGGATCCAAAGGAAGCGCTCCTGGTCGAAAAGATCGCCGATACCGGCACCAAGGATCTGTTCGCATGGGCGCGGCGCGAAATTGTCAAACATAATCCGGCCAAAGCGACGCCCGCTCCGGCACCGAGGCCGGCGCCGGCGCTCAAGCGGGCGACGGCTGCCGAACAGGAAAGCGAACCCGCGCCCGCGCCGGGAATGGGCATGCGCAGGTGAGGCGGCAAAAGCGGCGATCGCCCAAGGATACCGAGGACACCGAGGCGCTGGGTGCCGCGAGCAGTCAGATGGAGCTGGGGCAGCCCCGATGCCAGCCTCAGCCGGGCCAGGAGAACTGCAGGGCGGATTGGCAACAGGCTAAAGCCGGCTCGTGACGGGGCCCTCATGATAAGCTTGTGAACACTGGCGATGCCCAGAAGATAGATCTACTTTCGCCGCATGTCCTGCACAACCGGTCCTCGCACAGTTTTTTTATCAGCCGTGGGGCTTACGCCTCAGGTTGTGACAGAAACCCTTTACGTTTTGGCAACCGCCGAAAGACCTTTCGTTCCGAAGGAAATTCATCTCCTGACCACCGAGGAGGGACGAAGGCGTGTGGAACTCTTGCTGGGGCCCGCTTTGCAGGCGTTGGCCGCCGATCTTGACTGCCCGGGTCTCTCCGAAGCGCTGAAACCGGAATTCGTCCATGTGATCCGCGGCGCCGACGGCCAAACGCTGGCGGATATCGATAGCCATGCGGACAACGAATCGGCTGCCAACGCCATTTGCTCACTGGTGCGGTCACTTACCGCCGATCCGAATACCCGCCTGCATGTTTCCCTTGCTGGCGGGCGTAAAACCATGAGTTTCCTGCTCGGCTATGCTCTTTCACTCTATGGCCGCCCGGATGACGTGCTATCGCACGTCCTTGTTAATGAACCATTTCAGAACACTCCAGATTTCTTTTTCCCACCGAAAATTACAAAGGTTTTCCTGGATACCAGAAATAGACCGGCTCGCTCGGATGAGGCACGAATAACGTTGGCCGAGATTCCGTTCGTTCGTCTGCGGCAGGGAATTCCCAACGATCTTCTTGCCGGTACTGTGAGCTATGGGGAAACGGTGGCGCGAGTGCAGCGCGCTTTGGCGGCCCCACGCCTTCATCTCGACATCGATGAACGGCAACTCAATTGTCAGGATATCGACGTTTTTCTACCGCCTCTTCTTCTTGCTTTCTACACCTGCTTCATTTTGAGGCGAAGGCACGGAACTCCGGCAGGATGGCGGGATTTGCGGGCGGAGGAGATTAGCGGAATTTATCACTCTCTCCACGGTCCCGACAATGGTAGATGGGAGCGCGTGAGCAGCGCTCTTCCAAGAAATCAAGATGGCATGAAAGAATATTTCGAGCAGAAAAAAGCGGCGTTGCACAAAGCGCTGCGTTCATCTCTGGGCGCGGCCGCGGGACCATACTTGCTGCGAGCGGTTGGTCGGAGACCGCTTACCAAATTCGAATTGTCGCTTGATACGGCGGCAATCAAAATGACGGGAGGAAATTTCTAATGGAGGCAGATCTTGCGCAAACCTTGCTTACCGTATTTCTTCATGATCCGCCTGACAAAGCGCTCGATATTCGTCATCATGAGGGCCGAGCGCGGCGTTATTTGGCGGCCGCTATCGGCGAGGATGTCGCTCGCAGCGAAGCCAAAAGCACCGCGCAACTCGCTGATCAGATCGCGGCGATCAGTGAGCGCGTGCCCATGCCGACACCGGGGTCCGATTATTCACGAGCGGTGGGACCGAATTCAGTAGGTCATTTCATGACCTACCATTCGCTTTCCGCCG
>JAJZVE010001049.1 GCA_021845835.1 Pseudomonadota bacterium
AACGGATCGCTGACCGGTCGGGCGGCCAGCACATCGGCGATGCTGAGCGGCTTCTTCTCCCATGCCGCCGGATTCATCAGCGCCCATTTTCGGGCCGCCACCGCGACCTCGGCCAGTTGCTCGCGGGTGGTGCCGAATTCGTGCATGTGGCGCGAGGCGGCGAGCGCGTAGGCGCTGGCCGGCAGGAACGGGCGGAACGGCGTCTCGTATGGGTTGTATTCGCGCACGCTGGCGGCACGACGCCCGACGGTGCGCTGCGTGCTGCCATAGGCGATCGCGACGACCGAACACAGACCGGCGCGGATCGCTGCCATCGCGTGCGCCACATGCACCTCGAACGAGGAGCCGCCGACGATGGTGGAATCGGTATAGGCGTGCGGCAGGCCGAGATATTCCGCCAGCGTCATCGCCGAGGTGCGCACCTGGGTGGTGGCGCAATAGAGCCCGTCCACATCGCGCAATGTCAGGCCGCAATCGGCCAGCGCGCGATGGATGCCCTGCGCCATCAGGTCGATCGGCGACATCAGCGCGGCCACCGCGCCGAGATCGGATTCCGCCGCGCCGACGATGGCGGCGCTGCCGCGTTCCAGGCCGTTCATGGCGCGGTCTCCGCCGGGGTGAACACGGGGTACGGCGGTTCGTCGCCGCCGGGGCGATGGACGCGGAAACGCACGCGCTGGCCGATCCGCACCGAAGCGGGGGCGATGTCCTCCACCCGGCTCATCAGCCGAAAGCCCTCGTCCATGTCGATCAGCGCGACGTTGTACGGAGCGCCCTCCTGCGGGTGCACCACGGTGGTGGCGTGTACCGTGCCGAGACCGGCGCTGACCCGCCATTCCAGATCGGCCGCGCCGCTGCCGGGCGCGATCACGCGCGGGTAGAACACCGCCTGGCTGGCGGACGGGCTGAACTGGTAGGCGAGTTCGCCGCGTTCCAGATGGTCGAGCCAGGCGGCAAGCGGCGAGCGATCGAGGCGGTCCATGCGGTCCCTCCGTGGCGGCGGCGCATTTGTCCACGCGACACCGCCGGGGGGCAAGGGGCATGGGCCGTGGCGCCAATGCCTTCGTGGCGACACGACCGGCGCGAACCCCGATATCCAGCGGCGCCTCGAAGCCGAAGGCGGCAAACACATGATGCGGCCGCCGGCCAATGCCGCACGGCAGGAAAACACCGAAGGGCTGCTCAGGCGCCCCACCGGCCGGTCATCCGGGCCGCCGACATGCCCCTTCGTGAATTGAGCCAACGTGCAAAGGTTTGGAAGGAGCTCTTCAGTAACGGACGCCCCTCGGCAGATCCATACCGAGTTCCCGTAGGTTCGGATCGGGGGCGATTTCGTCAAAGGCAACGGCGGGGCGAATCATGTAACGAAGTTGCAAGCGGCGACTTGCGAGAACATCCGCACTTCGATCACGAAAGATAGGCGGCAGCGGTATGGGGTGCCGCTTCCGCGCAAGCCGGGACCCAAGGAATGGAATCATGAATCTGCTTATCGCCAAAACGCTAGCGACCGTCGCTTCGGGGATCGTCGCGCTAGGGCTGGTCAGCGTCACGCCGGCAGCCGCGGCAACGGTCACCTATACGATCAGCGGGGTCGGGAACGGAACCTTGCAAGGTACCGCGTTTTCGAACACCGCCTTCACCATCACACTGCTTGGCGACCCGGCAACAGTGCAAAACTTTGGCGCTTATAATGCCATCGACCCCTTGCTAAGTGCCGATGTCAATCTGACCGGGATCGGTGATGCAGTCCTCAGCGTCGCGACCCGACTTGGCGCCCTCTCCAGTGGTAGCGGAACCTTCTTCTCCCACGCGACATCGTCCGGAGCCGACCTGTTCGATATCACTGGGCTCACCGGGTTCAACCTCATCCAGCCTTATGGGCCGGTGTCCCTTCCAATTACCGATGCCTCTGCCCTCTCTCAGTTCAGCAGCGTAAGCACCTCGCTTGGCGCGCTCACACTGAGCAGCCTCAGCGGGACGACCTTTCAATTCACCGCCGGCGGCGGTGTCAGCAGCGTTCCCGAACCCGCCAGTCTGGCGCTGTTCGGCGTCGGCCTTGCCGGCCTGGCGTGCGTCATCCGCCAGCGCAAAACCGCCTGAGCCGGCGCGACAGGGCACGCGTTCGGGACGCCTCGCTTTCAGGCCCTTGGCGGCCGCGCCGCTGGCTGACGCGATCGCCCGCGGGTCGAATATCGCCTGGTTGGCGGACGGGCTGAACCGATAGGCGGGTTCGCCGCGGTCCAGATCGTCGAGCCAAGCAGTGCGCAATCGGGGCGGCCCCGGCGATCCCTCCGCGGCGGCGGCGCATGTGTCCATGCGCCGAGGATCGGGACAAGAGGCTGCAGGCCGGCGAGGCTGTTGACCGGGCACCGGAGATGGCGCGAGCATCGTCCGGCACGGGCGCCAATGCGCCCGGTTGGAGACCCTGACGTGAAGATCGCGATCCTCGACGACGTGTTCGATGTCCTGCGCACCCTGCCCTGCTTTCGCAAGCTCGACGGGCACGCGGTCACGATCTGGAACGACCATGTGCAGGACACCGACATCCTGGCCGAACGTCTGCGCGATGCGGAAGCGCTGGTGCTGATCCGCGA
>JAJZVE010001050.1 GCA_021845835.1 Pseudomonadota bacterium
AGGGTGGGGTGCGGCGGGAACAGGTGGCTGCTGAAGACGTTGCTGTGCGGTTCCAGCGATACCAGCAGCATGCTGTAGAGCGGCGTCAGGGTCCAGACCAGCAGGAAGATCGCCAGCAAGATCGCGAGCGCCTGGGTCAGGCCGCGGCGCAGGCGCCAGTGGCGCGCGCGTACCCTGCCGCCACCGAGAACGGTCGCGCTCATAGTTGCACCTCGGTGGTGCGCAGCTTGCGCATCAGCAGGATCACCAGGGGAATCAGCAGCGGCAGGGCCGACATCACCGCCGCCATGCCGAGCCGCGGATGGTCGATCTCGAACGCATCGCGGATGCCGAGGGTGGCGAGGACATGGGTGGACAGCGCCGGCCCGCCGCCGGAGACGAAATGCACCGTGTTGAAGTCCCCGAGCGTCCAGATGGTCGAAAGCAGCGTGCAGACCAGATAGAGATTGGCCAGCAGCGGGAAGGTGACATGGACGAAGGCGCGCGCCCCGGTGGCGCCGTCGATCTTCGCCGATTCGTAGATTTCCTGCGGGATCGCCATCCGTCCGGCGAGCAGGATCACGGTCCAGAAGGGCGTCCATTTCCAGATGTAGGACACGATCACCGAGCCCATCGCCAGCCAACGGGTGTCCAGCCAGGAGGGGCCGTCAACGTGGAACACCTCCCACAGCACGTTGTTGATGAAGCCCCACTGCCCGTCCAGCATCCAGTGGATGGAGATGAAGGTGGGCAGCGCCGGCACCGCCCAGGGCAGGATGAACACCAGCAGCAGCGGTTTCACCCACCAGTACCGCAGCATGAAGAAGCCCGACAGCAGCAGGGCGAAGAACAGGTGGAGGTTCACCCCGACGGCAAGGAACAACAGGGTATTGAACAGGGTGCGGAGGTAGATCGGGTCGGCAAACAACTCGGCGTAGCGGGATGGCAGACTGCCGAGCCACAGTCCGTAGGCCACCGGGAAGATGACAAACAGCACGAACACCGCGGCGTACGGCACGACGAAGGCAAGGCCCCAGGCGAGTTCCGACCCTTGCGGGCTGCCAAACAGGCCCTGCCTCCGTGACCGCGCCCCCGTTCCGGAGCGCGCGACCTCGATCGCCGACGTGCCGTCCATCGCGTGTGTCTCCGTTCTAGGCGATCGGATACTTCGCGAAGATCGCCTCGATCTGCTTGAGTGCCTTGTCGGCCGCCTTTTCGGGCGTCATGCCGTTGGTGATGATGTCGGCTTCGGCCACGCTCCAGAGATGGGCGGCATCGACCTGGCCGTAGGCCGGGTTGAACACGTAGAACCACGGCACCGTCGGGTCGATCAGCCCCTGGCGGGTAAAGTTGGCGATCGTCTCGTCCTTCGGGTTGAGCCAGAACGGATCGGTCTTGGCGATCTCCGGCATCACCGGCAGCCAGCGGCCCTCGGCGTTCTTCAGGTAGTCACCGACGATCTTCGGCTGGATCAGGTAGGTGAGGAACTCCTTCGCGGCCGTCACGTTCTTGGCGCCCTTGGGGATGAAACCGAGCTCCACCCCCAGCTGGCTCGGCACCGGCTTGCCGTCGTTGCCGAGCGGCAGTCCGCCACTGTAGATCTCGCCGTTATACCAGCCTTTGTGGTTCTTCACCGCCACCGGGATCGAGGTGGTGTCGTTCGGCGTCATGATGCACTGCTTGGCGTGGAACGCGTTGTTGTTGTCCCCGTCGCCCCAGTTGATGGCGCCGGGCGGGACATAGCCTTCCTTGTATGGCGTCGTCAGCGCGGTCAGCGCCTTCACCGCCGCCTCCTTCACCTTCGGATCGTCGGCGTGCAGCTTGCCGTCCGGTGTCACGATGCCGTAGCCGCCGTAGGCGATCAGGAACGCGTTGAAGGTGTTGTTGGGGTCGTCCCCGGTGGTAGAAATCGTATAACCGAGCGAATAGACGCCGCGCATCGACTTGCGCAGCACCTTCTGCATCGGCTTGAACCAGTCGAAATACGCGTCCCAGGTCTTGGGCATGTCGGACATCTTGAAGCCGGCCTTCTCGACCAGGCTCGCCCAGATATCCATCGTCAGCACCGCGGACTTGAACGGCACGCCGTAGTAGCTGCGCTTCTTCTCGGTATTGTTGTAGAATTTGGCGGACAGCAGCGCGCTCTCCAGATACTGAGGCTCCTGCGTCTTCACCACGTCCGAGACATCCAGCAGCTTGCCGTCCCAGGCGCTCTGCGGAATGATCTGGCCGGGTGCATTGTCGGCATACATCAGGTCCGGCACGTCGCCGCTGGTCAGCGCCGAGACGATCTTCTGGTTGAGCGCCTGGCCGGGCAGCAGGGACAGATCGAACTTGTTGCCGCTTTCCTTTTCCCAAGCGGCGACCAGGGCCTTGAAGGCCGCGTCCTCGGCCGGATAGAAGCCTTGGTTCCACCACGCTGTGACGGTCGTCGCCGCCGCGTTGGCGATATAAGGGCGCGCCAATGCACCGGCTGCCGCCAGTCCCAGCGTGCCACCCAGCATCGACCTCCGGCCGATTTTGCCCATGGTCCGTCTTCCTTCCCTATTTGCGCCGCGCGACCCGTTCGTGGGCGCGTTCCGGTTCTCGTTGGAAAGGGAAGACTGACAAGCCTT
>JAJZVE010001051.1 GCA_021845835.1 Pseudomonadota bacterium
GCGGATCGGCCGAATAGACGCCGTCCACCTGCGTGCCCTTGAGCAGCGTGTCGCAGTTCATCTCGGCCGCGCGCAGCGCCGCCGCCGTATCGGTGGTGAAGAACGGGTTGCCGGTGCCGGCAGCGAAAATCACCACCCGCCCCTTCTCCATGTGCCGTTCGGCACGGCGGCGGATGTAGGGCTCGCAGATGCTCGCCATCGGGATCGCCGACTGCACGCGGGTCGCGACGTCGCAGTTTTCCAGCGCGTTCTGCATGGCGAGCGCGTTCATCACGGTCGCCAGCATCCCCATGTAGTCGGCCTGTGCCCGGTCCATGCCGGCGGCGGCCGCGCGCACACCCCGGAAGATGTTGCCGCCGCCGATCACCACGCAGACCTGCACGCCCATCTGCACCACGGCGGCGATGTCGGCGGCGATGCCGGCGACGGTGTCGTTGTCCAGCCCGAATTCCCGCCGCCCCATCAGCGCCTCGCCGGACAGCTTCAGCAGCACGCGGCGCGGCGGGTGCGGGGCGGCGGGATCAGGCCGGCTCATCGGCGGCTGGACCGGCGCGGCATCAGCCGGCGAGGCCGGCCGCGGCGGCCACTTCGGCCGCGAAGTCGCCGCCGGTCGGCCGGTCGATGCCCTCGCCAAGCGCGAAACGGGCGAAGCCGGCCAGCTCGGCGCCGGCTTTCTTCAACACGGCGCGCACGCGGCTCTCTCCGTCATGCACCCAGACCTGCTCCAGCAGCACCACTTCCTCGTAGTATTTGCGGATGCGGCCTTCCACCATCTTCTCGATGATTGCCTCCGGCTTGCCGGAGGCGCGGGCCTGCTCGGCCAGCACCGACTTCTCGCGCTCCAGTGCCGCCGGGTCCACGTCCTTGATGTCGACCACGTCGGGGCGCGTCGCCGCGATGTGCATGCCGACCTGCCGTCCCAGCGTCTCCAGCGCGTCCAGCTCGGAGCCGCGGGTGACAGCGACGAGGACGCCGATCTTGCCCAGGCCCGGCCGCACCGTGCTGTGCGTGTAGGTGGCGACCACGCCGTTCGCCACCTCGAACCGCCTGGCGCGGCGGATGGTCATGTTCTCGCCGATGGTGGCGACCAACTGTGTCAGCTCGTCGGCGACCGTCCGCCCGGTGCCGGGGAACGCCGCCGCCTGGATCGCGGCGATATCCTCGCCGACGGCGAGCGCGATCTCCGCCACCCGCGCCACGAAGTTCTGGAAGGTCTCGTTGCGGGCGACGAAATCGGTCTCGGCGTTGACCTCGACCATGGCGGCGCGGCCGGGCGCGGAGGCGACGCCGACCAGCCCCTCGGCGGCGATGCGGCCCGACTTCTTGGCCGCGGCCGCCAGCCCCTTCTTGCGCAGCCAGTCGATCGCGGCCTCCATGTCGCCGCCGCTCTCGTTGAGGGCGCGCTTGCAGTCCATCATGCCTGCGCCGGTGCGCTCGCGCAGGTCCTTCACCAGGGCGGCGGTGATCTCGGCCATGTCGCGGTCTCCTTCGTCTCGTCTGCGCGTTCTGTCAGGCGGCCGGCTGCTCGGCGGGGGCCTCGTGGGCCGGCTCTGCCGGCGGCAGTTCCTCGGCCTCGCCGATGTCGCGGCCGCTGGCCATCATCTCGGCGCTGATGCCGTCCAGCACCGCCCCGGCCACCAGGTCGCAATAGAGCGTGATCGCGCGGATGGCATCGTCGTTGCCCGGGATCGGAAAGGTGACGCCGTGCGGGTCGGAATTGCTGTCGAGCACGGCGACCACCGGGATGCCGAGCTTGTTGGCCTCCTCGACCGCCAGCTTTTCCTTGTTGGTGTCGATGATGAACAGGATGTCGGGCAGCCCGCCCATTTCCTTGATGCCGCCCAGCGCGCGCTCCAGCTTGTCGCGGTCGCGGGTGACGTCCAGCACCTCCTTCTTGGTCAGGCCCTGCACGTCGCCGGACAGCATGTCCTCGATCTGGCGCAGCCGCTTGATGCTGCCGGTGATGGTCTTCCAGTTGGTCAGCATGCCGCCGAGCCAGCGATGGTTGACGTAGTACTGGCCGCAGCGCTTGGCGGAGTCGGCGACGTAGTCGGCGGCGGCGCGCTTGGTGCCGACGAACAGCACGCGCCCGCCGGCGGCCACCACGTCGCGGACGGCACGCAGCGCGCGGTCGAGCAGCGGCACGGGCTGCTGCAGGTCGATGATGTGGACCTGATTCCGCACCCCGAACAGGTACGGCTTCATGCTGGGGTTCCAGCGCCGCGTGTGGTGGCCGAAATGTACGCCAGATTCGAGCAACTGGCGCAAGGTGAACTCGGGCATCGCCATGATTGGGGGTCTCTCTCTCGTGTCCGGTTGAGCCTCCGCGGGGCAGCGCCATGCGGCACCGGACCGCTCCCCCCTGGCGGAGGGGACGGGAGGCGCCCCGCGTGTGAATTACCGCCAGGGCACGCCCTGTCGGCGGACGGGGTATGGCGGGAAAGCGGCGCCGACGCAAGCGGCGGCCGGTGTTCCAACCGGCGAGCTTGCGCGTGGTCGTGATGGATCGCCTGCCGCGCTGTCTCAGTTGGTGCAGGCGGGCGGCTGATCGACACGCCGCTGGAGCGCCGCGCGCTGAGCGAAGCGCGGCTT
>JAJZVE010001052.1 GCA_021845835.1 Pseudomonadota bacterium
CGGCGGCAGCGCCGCGCGCAACTGCGGCGCGCGGACGAAGGCGAACCCGTCCCGCGCCAGCGACCGCGCCGCCTCGGCCAGCGGAATCTCGTGCTGCGACACCTCTCTCTCCCGTCAGCGCCCCGGACAGGCTATCGGGGTTACGCTTGGGCAGGGAGCGAGGCAATCCGATGGCAGCCCCGATCGGCATCACGATGGGCGATCCCGCCGGGATCGGGCCGGAGATCATCGTCCGCCTGTTCGCGGAAACGCCGCCCGCGCGCGCGGTCGCGATCGGCGACGCCGGCGTGCTGCGCCGCGCGGCCACCACGCTCGGCGCCACGCTGGCCGTGCGCCCGGTCGCCTCGGTCGCCGAGGCGGCCTGCACACCGGGCACGCTCGACGTGATCGCAACCGAACCCCTGCCGCCCGACCTGCCGCTGGGCCGCGTCGATGCGCGGGCGGGCGCCGCGTCCTTCGCCGCCGTGGAGCGCGGCATCGCCGAGGCGCTGGCCGGCCGCATCGCCGCGCTGGTGACGGCGCCGATCAGCAAGGCGGCATGGCACGCGGCGGGGATCGACTTCCCCGGCCACACCGAACTGCTCGCCGCCCGCGCCGGCGTCGCCGAGTTCGCGATGATGCTGGCCAATGACGAGCTGCGGGTGGTGCTGGTCAGCATCCATGTGCCGCTGGCCGAGGCGGTGCGGCGGGTGACGCCGGCGGCCGAGCTGCGCGCGATCCGACTCGCGGATGCGGCCATGCGCCGCTTCGGCCTCGCCCGCCCGCGCGTGGCGGTCGCCGGCCTCAACCCCCATGCCGGCGAGGACGGGCTGTTCGGCGCCGAGGACCAGGCGGTCATCGCCCCCGCCATCGCCGCCGCCCGCGCCGAGGGCATCGACGCCTCCGGCCCCTGGCCGGGCGACACCGTGTTCGCCCGCGCGCGGCGGGGGGAATTCGATGTCGTGGTGGCGCAGTATCACGACCAGGGGCTGATCCCGGTGAAGTATCTCGGCCTCGACCAGGGGGTGAACGTCACGCTCGGCCTGCCCTTCATCCGCACCAGCCCCGACCACGGCACCGCCTTCGACATCGCGGGCCAGGGCCGCGCCAGCGCCGCCAGCCTGCGCACCGCGCTCCGCCTCGCCGAGCGGATGGCGGCCGCCGGGACGGCATGACCGCACGCCTCGTCAAATTGCTGGCGGTCGGCGTGCTGGCCGCCGTCGCCTGGGCGCTGCTGCGGCGCGACGCCGCCGCCCTGGCGCCGCCGGGCGGTGCGACGGCGCTGTGGCGGATCGGCCAGGGCGCCATGCTGGCCGCCGATGCGCTGCTCGCGCTCACGCTCAGCGTCACGGCGCTGGCGATGCTGCGCCGGCTGCGCGGCGACGGGGCAGCGTTCACGCGGACACGGCGCCACCTGCTGCGGGCCGCACTGGCGGGGCTGGCGCTGGCGCTCGGCGGCACGCTGGCGATGGCGGCGTCCTACGGCGACCCGTGGCGCGCCCCGCTGTGGGCCGCCCCGCCCCAGGGGCTGCGCTTCGACCTGACGCTGCTGCTGGTGCTGCTGTTCCTCAACGGCCCCGACTCCGACCTGCCCCGCCGCCCGACATGACGCCGCCGCGCAACAGTCCAAGGAAGAGAAACATGCCGAACCGCCTGCACACCGCCGTCGATGCCATCCTGCGCCGCGCCGTCGCCGCCGCGCCGGGGGTGCCGGGCGTCGCCGCCATCGCCACCGACCGGCGCGGCACGCTCTACGCCGGCGCCGCCGGCAAGCGTATGCTCGGCCAGGATGCCGACATGACCACCGACTCGGTCTGCGCCATCTTCTCCGCCACCAAGGCGGTCACCGCCACCACCTGCCTGCAACTGGTGGAGGAAGGCCGGCTCGACCTCGACGCGCCGGCCAGGACCTACGCGCCGGAGATCGCGAAGCTGCAGGTGCTGGACGGCTTCGGCGCCGACGGCCAGCCGCGCCTGCGGGCGCCGAAGCGCGACATCACCACGCGCATGCTGCTGCTGCACACCGCCGGCCTCGGCTACGACATGTTCAACGAATCCTATCTGCGGATGGTGAAGCGGCACGGCCTGCCCCGCGCCGGCACCGCCACCCGCGCCGCCCTGATGGCGCCGCTGCTGTTCGACCCCGGCGAGCGCTGGGAATACGGCATCAACATCGACTGGGCCGGACAGGTGGTGGAGGGGATCACCGGCCAGCGGCTCGGCGCGGTGATGCAGGACCGCATCTTCGCCCCGCTGGGCATGGACAGCACCGGCTTCACGCTGACGCCGCCGATGCGCGCGCGGCTCGCCCGCATCCACCAGCGGCAGGCGGACGGATCGCTGAAGCCGCTGCCGGACTGGGAGCAGCCGCGGGACCCGGAGGTCCACATGGGCGGCGGCGGCCTCTATTCGACCGCCGAGGACTACGCGAAATTCATCCGCATGTGGCTGAACGACGGCGCCGGCCCGAACGGCCGCGTGCTGCGGGCGGACACGGTGGCGATGGCATCGCGCAACGGCCTCGGCGACCTCAAGATCAAGGGCCTGCCCGGCGTCATCGCCGCGCTGTCCAACGATGCCGAATTCTTCCCCGGCATGCCGAAATC
>JAJZVE010001053.1 GCA_021845835.1 Pseudomonadota bacterium
GCATGGCTGTTCTGCGGCTCGGATCGCGGCGGTGAAAGGGCCGCCATCCTCTACGCCCTGATCCAGACCGCCCGCCTCAATAACGTCGATCCGCAAGCCTGGCTCGCTGACGTGCTCGCCAGGATCAACAATCAGCCCGCCAGCCGCCTCAACGAGTTGTTGCCATGGCACTGCGCCGGCAAAATCCCGGCACGTGCAGCGGAAGAGGTTGGATGTGTCTGAAGAGGCCGTGCTTCGGGAGAAGCTTCGTAAGATCGAGGCATTGTTCGCCGGAGCGGGAACGATCGGCGAACGCACAGCGGCCGAGGCCGCACTCGGGCGCGTTCAGGCCCGACTGGCGGAACTTCAGGGCCGGGACAAAACAATCGAGATGCAGTTTTCTCTGCGCGACCAATGGTCTCGCCGATTGTTCCTCGCGTTGTGCCGGCGCTATGGCCTGAAGCCATACCGCCTTTATCGGCAACGCCTGACCACCGTCATGCTGCGGGTACCGCAGGCTTTTGTCGATCAAGTGCTATGGCCAGAATTCCAGGAACTCAATGCCGCGTTGATGCAATACCTCAACGACGTCACAGATCGCGTCATCCGTGAAGAGGTTCATCGAGACACAAGTGAAGCAACCGAGATCGTCCACGCCCTGCCTTCAAAATAATCAGACAGAACCAATCGCCACACCCCCCGCCCGCCCAAAAGCCAATAGAACAAAAGACCCGCGGCTTTCACCGGATGCTTACGCCTGCGCGGCGGGGGTCTCGGCCAGCCGCGTGTAAAGATCCCAGGCCTGCCGGCGCGCGGCCGGTGGTTTCACCTCGAATAAATAGGCCGGAAACAGCCCCCGCCCATCGGCGCGGACGGCACCCACGCCAAACGCGTCGTCAGCGGGCGATGGTCTTGAGCCGCTTGTCGATCTCGGCCGCGGGCTTGCCTGGCCCCTCGGTTGCGGCAAGCAGCATGCCGAGCTTCTTGCGTAAGATCGGATCGGTTGCGGCGTGCGCGATCAGCAATTCGGCCAGCGCCTCGGCGCCGAGGGCGGCCAGGGCTTCGGACGTGACGGTTTTCGTGCGGGCCGCGGCGTCCTCACTCGAACCCCGTTGACTCACCCTTGAACTTGAGCTGGTGGGCGTTGTCGCGGACGACCCCGATATCGGCGTCGGCGAACCCCTCGGGCGCCGTCGCGTCGATCTCCAGTGTCAGCGTCACCTTGGCGCCGTTGGTGCGCTGCAATTCCATGACGACCGCGTTCAGGATGGCATCGAACGCCTTCACCGGGCGGACCATGTCGATCTCGACCGAGCCGTAGAACCGCCGCGGCTGCACCTTGGCGGGCGGCCCCGGCTCCGTGCCGGAAGGTCCGTTGCCAGGCCCCTCCGATAGGCCGCCCCCGCTGTTCGAGACCGTTGCCGGCTGAGCTGGCGTCGTGACCGGGCGCAACTGGGCGATCGCCACCTCGGGACGCACGAGCACCGCCGTCGGCGGCAGCGGCTCGCCCGGCGCCTTCTGCCAGACAAGCTCGACATAGCGGCCGGCCGCTTCGTCGAAGCGTTCGGCGAAGGCGAAAGCGGGATCGAGCTTGGCGCATGCATCGCGGATAGCCGTCTCCAGCACCACGCGATCTCGCAGCTTCGGCAGATACACGTAAGTCGCAAACCACTCCGCGATCTCGGCCACCGGCAGATGCGGTTTGTCCTCCGCCCAGAGTGGCTTGAGGTGCAGCCACAGCGCATCGGCGCCTAGCTTCTCGCCGATGATGCCGTCGCTCTTTGCTTTGTCGTACACCGCGGCGGGCACGCCCGCGCGATCCTTGGCGGTCAGCGAAAGATGATCGAGATCGAACGCGCGGCCGGCCTCGGTGCCATCGGTCTTGATCGGAAACAGGATGTGGCTCCACGCGCCACGCACCGCCTTCACCGCGCCGTCACGGCCATTCTTGGCTTTCTGCTCGGCGTCAGCGATTTGACCGCTCGGTAACTGCGCCTTCAACCGGGCGTCCTTGGTGATCGACTCCCACGCCAGTGCCCGCCGCATCGCCTCCCGCGCCGTGCCAAGCTGGGCCTCGTCAGCGGCCACGAACAGCAGCGTGTTGCGAAACCGCCGCTGCGACGCACGGCAGCGGGTCAGCGCGTCGGTCACGGCCTCGGTCGCGGCGGACTTCGCGACACCCTTGCCCGCATGCGGCGTCGCCGGACCGAGGATCATCAGCGACAGCGCTTGCACCTCGTCGATCGCGGTCGGTTCGTCCGGCACCGCGAACACGCGATGGAACCGGTCCTTGCTGGCCCCATCGTCGCGCAGCACCTGCGCGATCGCCTCATCCACCTCATGCTCCGCCAGCGCCTTGGCGCGATCCTCGGCCAGGCGGTTCAGCGTCGGCTGGGTCGAGAACCAGTAGCGGCCGGCTTCCTCATACAGGTAGGTCGCCCGCTCGGAGAGTTCGCGCAGCGCCTCGCCGAAGATCGCCAACTGGTCGCCCGGCTCGGCGCAGGCCAGCCGCAAGCCTTGCCCGGTCAGCCCGGCATTGGGCTGGCCCACCAGCGGCGCCGAACACAGGAACACCGCGCGCGCCGCGCGGGTCGCCGCGTG
>JAJZVE010001054.1 GCA_021845835.1 Pseudomonadota bacterium
ACCGATCATGGCAGGACCGATCAGGCTGGGCGTGGCGCCGATCGCCTGGAGCAACAGCGACCTGCCGGAACTCGGCGGCGAGACGACGCTGGAGACCTGCCTCGCCGAAAGCCGCGCCGCCGGCTATTCGGGCACCGAGACTGGCGTGAAATTCCCGATGGATGCCGCGACCCTGGGGCCGATCCTGCGGCGGCACCATCTGGCGCTGGTGTCCGGCTGGTTCTCCGGCCGCCTGCTGGAACTGTCGGTGGCCGAGGAAAAGCAGCGGATCGAATCCCAGCTTGCCACCTTCGCCGAACTTGGCGCGCCGGTGCTGGTCTATGCCGAGACCACCGGCAGCGTGCAGGCGATGCAGGACACGCCGGTCAGCCGCCGGCGCCGCCTCTCGGCCGAGGAATTCAAGCGGCTGGGCGAGAAGATGACGGACCTGGCCCGGCACATGCAGGCGCGTGGCGTACGCATGGCCTATCACCACCACATGGCGACCGTGGTCGAAACCGATGACGAGATCGACGCGCTGATGGCGGCGACCGGCGAGGAAGTCGGGCTGCTGGTCGATTCCGGGCACGCCTGCTACGCCGGCGGCGACTGGCTCGCGCTCACCGAGCGGCATGCGAAGCGCGTCGTGCATGTCCACTGCAAGGACATCCGCCCCGCCGTGCTGCAAGAGGCGCGGCGGCAGGACATGAGCTTCCTGAACGCGATCCTGGCCGGCGTGTTCACCGTGCCCGGCGACGGGTTCATCGACTACGACGCCTTCGCCCGCGTGCTGGCGAAGATCGACTATTCCGGCTGGGTGGTGGTGGAGGCCGAGCAGGACCCGGCGAAGGCGCCGCCTTATGAATACGCGCTGAAGGGCCGCCGGCACCTCGCCGCCGCGTTCACCGGCGCCGGCTTCACCATCGCGGAATAAGGGAGCGCCACGTCATGGGCAGCGCACAGATGCAGGGCCGGATCGCGGTCGTCACCGGCGGCACGCAGGGCCTTGGCGAAACCATCGCCCGGCTGTTCGCCGCGCGCGGCGCGGCGGGGCTGGTGATCTGCGGGCGGAATGCGGCACGCGGCCAAAGGGTCGCCGCCGACCTGAACGCCGCCGGCTGCCCGACGGAATTCGTCGCGGCCGATCTGGCCCGCGTGGAGGATTGCCGGGCGGTGATCGCGCGCGCCGATGCGCGGTTCGGCACGCTGCACGCGCTGGTCAACGCCGCCGCCATTACCGATCGCGGCACGATCCTGGACACCTCGCCGGACCTGTTCGATCAGATGTTCGCGGTCAATGTGCGGGCGCCGTTCTTCCTGATGCAGGACGCCGCGAAAATCATGCGGCGGGAACGGGTCGCCGGCAGCATCGTCAATATCCAGAGCATGTCGGCGCATGGCGGACAGAGCTTCATCACCGCCTATTGCGCCTCGAAGGGCGCACTCTCGACGCTGACGAAGAACGTCGCCTTCTCGCTGATGCCGGATCGCATCCGGGTGAACGGGTTGAATATCGGCTGGATGGACACGCCCGGCGAGCATCGCATCCAGGCCACCTATCACAACGCCGAGTCCGACTGGCTGGCCGCCGCCGAGGCGAAGCAGCCGTTCGGCCGCCTGCTCAAGCCCGACGAGGTGGCCCGCGCCGTCGCCTATCTGGCCAGCGACGAGAGCGGCATGATGACCGGCTCGATCATCGACTTCGATCAGCAGGTCGTCGGCGCCGGCGACGCCCCGTCCCACCCGCTGCGCCGCCTGCCCGACCCGGCCTGACGGCCGGGCCCGGCGGCGACACCCCGCATCTCAGTAGCGCCGATAGGTGCCGTTGATGATCGCGGGGATGTCGGTGCGGCTGATGCCGAGATCCAGCAGCTCGCGATCCGTGTAGGTCGCCAGTTCGCGGGCGATCCGTGCGCGCTCGCGCCGGCGCTCACGCCAGGCGAGAAAGCGGGTCTTGAGGCTGACGGGACGGTCGGCGGCGATCAGGCCGGCGGCGGAATTCATAACATGCGAGGCCATGGGTGCCCTCCTTAAGCAGCGCCATACTTGCTGCGCTGCAGCATATCGGGCAGGCATTCTGCCATTCAAGCGAAGGGTAATTCGATTTACGAGACTGTGGCTTGCGCGCCACGCAGGCGTGGCACCTATGCCGCAGTCCGAAACAGGTTATTGCGCCGGACCGCGTTCGCGGAAAACAAAGCGGGCCGGGATTGCTCCCGGCCCGCATGACTCGTTCGCCCGGCGGGCGAAAGCGCCTAGGAACCGCCGCCGACGCAGGTGTTGGCGTTCTGCGGGGTGCAGACATCGAGCCCGGTATAGGTCGGGTCGTGCGGGGCGGGCTTGCCTTCCTTCATCGCCTCGAACGCCTTCATGACCTTGTAGCCCATCTCGAACGGCCGCTGGCCCACGTTGCCGGCGGCGAGGCCCATCTTGAGCTCCTCGATCTGCACCGGCAGCGTGTCCGCCACCACCAGGGCCAGCTTGCCGCTGGCGATCTGCGACTTGTAGTTGGTGGCGACGTGCTTGTAGGCCTGCTCGACGAATTCCGGGAAGCCGCCGGTCGGGACGAAGGCGTCCAGGTTCGGATACTTGCCGAGGATG
>JAJZVE010001055.1 GCA_021845835.1 Pseudomonadota bacterium
GAGGCGCTGATCATGACCCTGGTCTCGGCTATGCCGGTCAACACCGTCGCCCGCATGGTTGATGAGCACGACACCAGGCTGTGGCGTGTCCTGCATCACTACGTAGACCGGGCCCGCGCGCACACCGACCTCTCGACCGTCACCCGCGTGGCGATCGACGAGACCGCGGCGCGCCGCGGCCACGATTACGTCACCCTGTTCGTCGATATCGACCAGGCCCGCGTCGCCTTCGTCACCGAGGGCAGGGATGCCAGCACCGTCGCCGCTTTCTCCGCCGACCTCACCGCACACGGCGGCGACCCCGAGGCCATCGCGGAGGTCTGCATCGACATGAGCCCCGCCTTCATCAAGGGCACCGCCGACAGCCTACCCACGGCCGCGATCACTTTCGACAGGTTCCACGCCGTCAAGATCGTCAACGATGCCGTCGATCAGGTGCGGTGGATCGAACAGAAAGGGCAAAAAGCGCTCACCGGCACCCGATATATCTGGTTGCGTAATCCGCCCAGCCTGTCCGAACGCCAACGCGCCCGTCTGGACAGTCTGCCGATGCACCACCTCAAGACCGGCCGCGCCTACCAGATCCGGCTCGCCTTCCAGGACCTCTATCACCAGACCACCGCCGAGCACGCCACCGGCTTCCTCAAGAAATGGTACTTCTGGGCCGCCCACAGCCGTCTGCCCCCGATGATCGACGCCGCCCGCACCATCCAACGTCACGCAGACGGCATCCTGCGCTGGTTCCACAGCAAAATCACCAATCGCCTCATCGAAGGCATCAACAGTCTGGTTCAGGCCGCCAAGGCAAAGGCGCGCGGCTACCGGTCCATGCGCAACCTCCAGGCCGTGATCTACCTCCTGGCCGGTAAGCTCGACCTCCGCCTGCCCGTATGAAAAACCGCTACCCACTCCAAACAGCGAAGAACCAATTTTCCAGACGTGTCGCTAGCAGCCTGTCGGACTTAACGCGACACGGAAGCGGGCGGTAGAATCGGCGCAGGCGATTCGCACTGCCCGCCGGACCCCTGCCGCATGAGCAACTTCCGCCCGATCAACCGCGACATGGATTTCCTGATGCCCCCATCGGTCGATGATTGGCTGCCGCAGCGCCACCTCGCGCGGTTCGTGGTGGAAGTGATCGAGGGACTGGACCTACGGGCGATGAGCGGCAGCTACCGGGGATCGGGCGATGCGTCCTACCCCCCGCAACTGCTTCTTGGCCTGATCATTTACGGCTATGCGACGGGCGTGTTTTCGAGCCGCAAGCTGGAACGGGCGACCTACGATTCTGTGGCGTTTCGCTTCGTCGCTGCCAACCAGCATCCCGACCACGACACCATCGCCACGTTCCGCCGGCGCTTCCTGCCGCAGGTCGAAGCGCTGTTCGTGCAGGTGCTCGGAGTGGCCCGCGAGATTGGCGTTTTGAAACTGGGCACCGTGGCGCTGGATGGCACCAGGATCCACGCCAACGCCAGCCGCCACAGCGCGCTGTCGTACGAGCACGCGACCAGGATCGAGGCGCAACTGAAGGGCGAGGTGGCCGATCTTGTGGGCAGGGCCGAGGCGGCCGATCAAGCCGACGTGCCGGACGGGATGTCGATCCCCGAGGAGCTGGCGCGGCGCGAGAAGCGGCTGGCCGAGATTGCCCGCGCCAAGGCTGTGATCGAGGCGCGGGCGAAGGAGCGCCATGCGCGCGAGCGGGCCGAGTATGAGGCAAAGGTGGCGGCACGCGACGCCCGCGCGGAGCAGACGGGCAGGAAGCCGAGCGGGCGGGTGCCGCAGCCGCCGGTGGAGGGACCGCTGCCGACCGATCAGATCAATCTGACGGACGAGCAATCGCGCATCATGCCTGTGGCGTGCGGCGGATTCGAGCAGTGCTACAACGCCCAGGCGGCGGTGGCGGCGGACAGCTTGCTGGTGGTGGCCGCCGACGTGGTGCAGGCGCCGAACGACAAACGGCAGCTTGAGCCGATGCTGGGGAAGCTGGCCGAACTGCCCGACGAATTAGGCAAGGTTGGCGATCTGCTCGCGGACAACGGGTATTTCAGCGAGGGCAACGTGAACGCCTGCGCCACCGCCGGGATCGAGCCGGTGATCGCGATGGGGCGTGAAGCGCATCATCCCTCTCTGGCTGAACGTTTCGCAGAGGACCCGGCGCCGCCGAAGGACCCCACGCCGGTTGCATCGATGCGCCATCGGCTCCAGACGAAAGCGGGCAAGGCACGCTACGCCCTGCGCAAGCAGACCCCCGAGCCGGTGTTCGGGATCATCAAGTCGGTGCTCGGGTTCCGCCAGTTCCTGCTGCGTGGCCTCGACAAGGTGCGCGGCGAATGGAGCCTCGTGACCATGGCGTGGAACATGACGCGGATGTTCGCCCTGGCAGCGGCGAACTGAGTGAGACCGTGCCCTTTTCGCGTCAAATTGGTGCGTTTGGGAGGGGCGCAGCGGTCGTCGGTGCAACGGCTGCGGCCTCAAGCGCGAATTTCGCTATCCGGTCACGCGTCGGAGGCCGCGATGCAGGCGCCCACGACCTCCGCACCCAACATCGCCAAACTAACTCCGACGTGCTGCTAACCCGG
>JAJZVE010001056.1 GCA_021845835.1 Pseudomonadota bacterium
CCAGGTCGATAGTGGTCGTCATTTCAGTGCTTGCCGCGCTCGGCGGCTTCGTTGTGCCGTCGCTGGCGCAGGACTCCGGCGGCATGGGGCGCATGCCGGATCACAGCATGACTGGACATCGCATGATGGGACAGGGCGCGATGGGCGGGGGCATGCAGGGCATGATGTCCGGCGGCTGCGCCGACATGATGCAGTCGATGGCGGGCGGTGACGGACGGCCGAACAGCCAGTGGCGGACCCATCCGCGCAGCGATGCGGCGCCGGATTGAGGACATGCCGGCGATCCGCACCATTGCCGCCTTTCTGCTGCCGCTGCTCGCGCTGGCACTGCCGGGCACTCCGGCGCAGGCCGCCGCGAGCGGCTGGGACAGTCAGGCGCATGGCGCGGCCCGCCTGATCTCCGCCGTGGAGGCGACCGGGACCGGCATGCGCCTCGATGTGGGGCTGCAACTGCGGCTCTCGCCTGATTGGCATACCTATTGGCGGACGCCCGGCGATGCCGGCGTGGCCCCGACAATCGACTGGAAAGGCTCGGAGAACCTGGCCGGCGCCGAGATTGCCTGGCCAGCGCCGCAGCGCCTGCCGCCGCTCGGCGGGCTGGAGACCGTCGGCTACGTCAACGGCGTGGTGCTGCCGATCACGGTCACGCTGGCACATCCGGGCGCCGCGCTGCACCTGCACGCCGAGGTGGACTACGCCTCCTGCAAGGAGGTGTGCATCCCGTATCACGCCAGCCTGGACCTGACGCTGCCGCAAGGTCTCGCGCAGCCCGGGCCGGAGGCACCGCTGATCGCCGCCGCCCGCGCCCGCGTACCGGGCGACCTTGCAGCGGCGGATCTTGCCTTGCGCGGCGCCGTCGTCGCGCCAGCCACGGATGGCGCGGTGCTGTCGGTACGTCTGGCGAGCAACGGAGTGCCGCTGCGGTCGCCCGACCTCTTCGTGGAAGGCGTGGCCGATCTCTCCCCCGGCCATCCTGCGGTCGCACTTGCGGAGGCGGGCCGGACGGCGACGCTGCGCATGCCGATGCGCGGCACGACGGCCGCCGCTCTCGCCGGCAAGCCGCTGCATCTGACCCTCGTCGATGGCGCGCGATCGGCAGAAGCCGAAGCAACACCCGTCGCCGGCGTGCTGCCGCCGCTGCCCGGTGAGGGCGGGCTCCGGCTTACGATCGTCGGTGTAGCCCTGCTCGGGGGCCTGATCCTGAACCTGATGCCCTGCGTGCTGCCGGTGCTGTCGCTGAAACTGCTGGCGTTGGCCGGCTATGGCGGTGCGGCGCGGCGGATGGCGCGGCTCGGGCTGCGGGCCAGTGCCGCCGGCGTGCTGGCGAGCTTCGCCGTGATCGCGGCGGCGCTGATCGCGCTGAAGGCGGCGGGTGCCTCCGTTGGCTGGGGCATTCAGTTCCAGTACCCCTGGTTCCTGGCCGTCATGACGCTGGCGACGACGCTGTTCGCCGCGAATCTCTGGAACTGGCTGCCGATTGCGCTGCCGAGCGGATTGGCCGGGGTGCTGGGCGCCGTGCGCGGCGGCGGCTGGTTTGCCGAGGCGTTCCTGCTCGGCGCCTTCGCGACCGTGCTCGCGGCGTCCTGCTCGGCGCCGTTCGTCGGCACCGCGCTGGGCTTTGCGCTCGCGCGCGGTCCGGGCGACATCGTGCTGATCTTCGCCACCCTCGGCCTCGGCATGGCGGCCCCGTTCCTCGCCGTCGCGGCGGCGCCGGGGCTGGTCGCGTGGCTGCCGCGGCCGGGACCGTGGATGGCATGGCTGCGGCGCATCCTCGGTGTCGCATTGCTGGGCACGGCCGGCTGGCTGCTGTCCGTGCTGGCGCAGGAGGCCGGGACGGCCGCTTCCGTCATCGCCGGCTTGCTGCTCGCCGTGCTGCTGGCGGTGCTGGGCTGGTGGCATCGGCGCCCGGCGCGACGGCGGCCCGCCGCTGTCGCTGCCCTGGCCCTCGCGGCCGGCGCGGTGCTGGTGCCCTCGCTGCGCGGCGGCGCGGTGCCGGTCGCGGCGCGACATGCCGACGCCGCGCTGTGGCGGGCGTTCGATGATGCGTCGGTGCGGGATCTGGTGGCCAGGGGCGACATCGTCTTCGTCGATGTGACGGCGGCCTGGTGCCTGACCTGCAAGGTCAACGAGCTGACCGTGCTGGATCGTCCCCCGGTGGCCGAGCGCCTGCGCGCGCCCGGCACGGTTGCGATGCGCGCCGACTGGACGCGGCCCGATCCCGCCATCACCGCCTATCTGCAACGCTTCGGCCGCTATGGCGTGCCGCTGGATGTCGTCTATGGGCCGGGCGCGCCGGACGGCATCGCGCTGCCCGAACTGCTGACGCAGGATGCCGTGATGGACGCGCTGCATCGCGCCGGCGCGACCCGCACGAAGGAAGCATCGCAGTGACGCCCTGCCCGCCCCTGATTCCGGAAACACCATGATCCGCATGCTTCGCGTCATCCGCTGGACCGCGCTCGGCCTGATCGGGTTGCTGGTGGTTGCTGTCGCGGTCCTGGAACTGCGTCCGCGCGGCGGACCGAGCGGAGAGACGATTGCGGTGCCAGGCGGCATCACGCTCGGCGGCCCGTTCCAGA
>JAJZVE010001057.1 GCA_021845835.1 Pseudomonadota bacterium
GGTCGGCCGCGACGAGACGCGGCGGCTGCGCGTGCAGGCGATCGAGGTGTCGATCGGCTTCGCGCAGCCGGCGGACAGCATCGGCCACCTCGCGCGGATCCTCGAGCAGTTCGAGGATTTCTGCACCGTCGGCGCCTCCGTGCGCCGCGGCATCCCGACCACGGTCATCGTCACCGACGGCAGCGGCCGGCGGGTGAACTGATCCCGCCTATCCCAGCGCGCCCACTTCGTGCGTGACCGCAGCACCAATTTCGCGCACCAGGGCGAACAGCCGCGCCATGGGGGCGAAAATCTCCGCGTGCTCGCGCGCATAGGCCGCCGCCGCGTGCGGGCCGCGCGGTTCCGAATAGTCGCGGTCGGCGGCAGGATCGGGGGCGGAGGGAAACACCTCGGCCAGGAATGCCAGCGATGACGGCACATCGAGCCGCAGGATGCGCTGGTCGAGCGCCGCCCGTGTCACGCCATGCCGGGGCGAGAAATCCGGGATCGCGCTCGCCAGCAACCAGATGCGGTGGATCAGCGCCAGCCGCAGCGCGTGCAGCAGCAACTCGCGGTCAGAGAGCCGCGGCGCGTCGGGCCAGACGGCGCGCAGGCTGACATGGTCGGCCTGGATGCGGCGGAACATCGCCTGCGCCGGCGCCCACAGATCGAGCCGCTCCAGCGCGCGGGCGACCGCAACCAGCGCCTGCCGCCGGCCGGGCAGGCGCGCATGGGCGGCGCGATCCAGCCACATGCCGGGATCGAGGCTGGCCACCACCGCGCGCAGCACATCCAGGTCGGAATGCGCCAGCGCATGCGCCGGCAAGGCGAGCGCGGTGCGGAACCGCGCGCTGTGCTGCCGGAGTTCGGCGAAGGTTTCCGGGTGCCGCGCGGCGGCGGCGCCCAGGCCCTGCAGCGTGTTCGCGAGCCAGCCCAACTGGTGCAGGATGGCGTTGTTGGGGATCGCGCGCAGTTCGCGCGGATGCCGGATCATCGCCGGCCCCGCCATGCCGTCCGCCTGCCGCGCCGCCGGGCGGGAGCCGGTCCTGTCGAGCAGCGCCGGGCCGAAGGCGCCGAGCAGCGCGGCGTAGCCGGCATCCTCCACCAGTTCCTGCATCCCCGCGCGGCAGGTGGCGAAGAAATCGGCGGAAAAATCGGCCTCGTCATAGATCGGGTCGGCCGCCGGCGCCGTTTCCGGCGGAAAGGCGTGCTCGGCGATGCGGGCGATGGTGGCGGCGGCAAGATCGGGCGTGCCGAACAGCAGGTAGCCGTCGCCGCCCTGGAAGGCGGATTCCTCGCGCACCGCGATCCCGGCGGCGGCGAGTGCGGCGCGGGCGTGCGGCGGCGACAGATAGGCCAGCCGGTCGGCGAGCGAGCCGGGATGCGCGCCGCGCCCGACGCTCTCGCCATGCGTGTCGAACAGCAGCACCTCGACGCCGGTCAGGCCGTGCCTGGTCAGCGCCTCGACCAGCTTCAGCCGCAGCCGCTCGATCAGGTAGCTGGCGGCGAGCGGGCCGATATAGCGGCCGGAATCGGAATAGCCGAACTGGATCGCAAGCCGCCCCGTCGCCTGCAGATAGGCGCGGTAATGCGGGCTGCGCAGCGCCTCCTCCAGCACCCGCACGCCGGCTTCCAGCGCGTCGGCGGTTTCGAACAGCGGGCTGATCTCGACCATCCGCTCGACGCCGAACAGCCGCGCGAGCCACAGCGCGGCGAGCAGCGTGTAGCCGGATTCCGTCTCGGCGATCAGGAAGCGCACCGGGGTCGCGCCGTCGATGTGCTTGACCAGTTGCGCGACGGTCATCATCAGCCGCGCCGCCGAGGCGCCCTCGGCCAGGATCGCGCCGAAATCGACCGGCACCGGCCGCACCGCATCCAGCGCCGCGTTGATGGCACCCAGCAGCACGCGCCGCCGCGACGGGTCCTCCGGCGGGTCGGCGAGGCCGAGGCGCTGGCGCACCACGTTGTGCAACTGCGCCGCGTTCAGCCGCACATGCGTGTGCGCGAGGCTGAGGCCGTGCGAGCGCAGCCCGGCGCGCGCGACGGCGAGCGTCAGCCGGTCGGCCTCCGGCGCGGCGGCGATGGCGTCGGCGAACAGCGCGTCGAGCGGCGCGGGCGTCGTCAGCGCCGCCTCGCGATGGGCCACCAGCGCATGGGCGAAGGCGGCGGTGGCGTCCGGGGTGGGCGACGCGGGCGCGGCGGCGATCTGCGTTGCCACCGCCGCCAGGGCGCGCGCGATCCGTTCCGCGACCGGCGCGGCGGCGTCGATCGGCGCCACCTGCGCCTGCAGCCGCGCCAGTTGCCGCCGCTTCATCTCCAGCCGCAGCAGCAGCGTGTCCCACCAGCCGATATCGGTGCGCCCGTCGGTGTCGTAGCCGACCCAGCTGGTCAGGATCACCGGCGCCGGCACGATCTCCGCCCAGCGGTTCGGCCAGGCGGCGCGGGCGGCGCGCAGGATCGCGGCGGCGAGGGCGTCCAGCGCGTCGCGGCCATGCGCGATGGCGGCGCTGGCCTGGGCGAATTCCTCGGCCAGCGTCACGCCGGGCGAGCGGTGCGAGGCGAAGCAGACATCCGGCGCGCGGCCGCAGGCGGTTTCC
>JAJZVE010001058.1 GCA_021845835.1 Pseudomonadota bacterium
CGAGCGGAAACTGCACGCCCTGATAGGAACCGATCGGCTGCCCGCCGAAGATTTTGCGGTCCTTCGCGTAGCTGACGGCGAGCCGGATCGCGAGTTCCGCCGTGGCGACGAGGCCCGCCGTGGTGACGATGCGCTCGGTGTTGAGCACGTCAAGCAACTGGCGGAAGCCGCCGTCCAGCGCGCCGACCAGCTCGTGGCCCTCGACGCGCACGTCGTCGAAGAACACGGCGCTGGACGGCAGCGTGTTGGTGCCGACCTTTTCGATCGCATTGTGCGCAACGCCGGCGCGGTCGCGGTCGATCAGGAACAGGCTGATACCATCGGTCTTGCGCGTCACCTCCTCGGCCTTCGTGGTGCGCGCCACCACCAGGATCTTGGTCGCCTGCGGCACCGCGGTGATCCAGATCTTGCGGCCGTCGAGCCGCCAGCCGTTGCCGTCGCGGCGGGCGAAGGTCTTGATGGCGAGCGAATTGGTGCCGGCATCTGGCTCGGTCAGCGCCATCGCGAACGTGGCCCGGCCGGTCGCCAGTTTCGGCAGCAGGTCGCGCTGCATCTCCGGCGAGGCGAAGCGCGTCAGCGAAATGCCGCCGAAGATCGGGTTGCACATGAACATCTGGCTCAGCGTCGATCCGGCACCGGCGGCGCACAGCGCCTCGACCGCCAGCGCCATCTCCGTCATGCCGAGGCCGGCGCCGCCGTATTCCTCCGGGATCGCGATGCCGCACAGGCCGGCATCGCAGATCTCCTGCCAGATCGCGGCAGGGTATTCCTTTTTGGCGTCAAGGTCGCGCCAGTAGTCGAGGCCGAATTTGCTGCCGACCCGCGCGGCGGTCTCGACGAGCAGCTTCTGTTCCTCGGAGCGTGCGAAATCCATCGCCGGTCTCTCCCGAATTACGCTCGCAGGAGCGTCAGTGGCTGTTGCAGGTGGCGGGTTACGCGGTCAAGGAAGCGGGCGGCCCTGACGCCGTCGATCACGCGATGGTCGCAGGACAGCACGAGGCCCAGTTCCTGCCGCAGGCTCGGCTGGCCGGCGCCGTCGGGCCGGAACGCCGGCCGCACCGCGGCGACGCCAAGGATCGCCGATTGCCCCGGATTGATGATCGGCGTCAGATGCGACGCGCCGTACATGCCGACATTGGAGACCGAGAGCGCGCCGCCCGCCAGATCGTCGGCGACAAGGCGGCCGGCACGTGCCCGCCCCACCAGATCGCCGGCCGCCTGCGCGATGCGGTCCAGGGTCAGCCGGTCGGCACCGCGCAGCACCGGAACCAGCAGGCCGCGCTCCGTCTCGACGGCGATGCCCACGTCGATGCCGGTGAGCGCGACGACGTCGTCGGCGTCCCAGACGACGTTCATCTCCGGCATCTGCGCCAGCGCCCGCGCCACCGCGGCGACGACACAATGCGTCAGGCTCAGGCGCACGAAACCTTCGGCCGCGTTCAGCTCGTCGCGCAAAACGAGCAGCCGTGTCACGTCGGCTTCTGCCTGCACGTAGAAATGCGGAATGTTCTGCTTGGCTTCGGTGAGCCGCCGCGCGACGATCCGTTCCATCGCGGTCGCCGGCCGTCGCTGGCCCTGGGCAGGGGACGGGAGCAGGTGCGCCGGCTCCGGCGCCGGCGCCGCGGCGGCGAGGGCTTCGACATCCCGCGCCTTGATCCGGCCGCGCGGCCCCGACCCTTTCACCGTGGCGAGGTCGATATTGGTTTGGCGCGCCAGCCGCCGCGCCAGCGGCGTCGCGATCACGCGCCCGGCGTTCACCTGCGGCGCGTTCACCTGCGGCGCCGCAGCCGGCCCAGCGGCCTCGGTGCCGGTCCAGGTCGCCACCACGGCGCCGACCGGCACGGTGCTGCCCTCCGCCGCCTCGATCGACACGATGCGGCCGGCGCCCGGCGCTTCGATGTCAGTCGCGATCTTCTCGGTCTCGACCACGAACAGCACGTCGCCGGCCTTGACCTCGTCGCCCGGCTGTACCCGCCAGTTGGCCAGCATCCCCTCGGTCATGGTCAGGCCGAGCTTCGGCATCACGATCGGGCGGGTCATGCCACGCTCACGCCAGAACGCGCCGCGCCGCGGCGACGACGGCATCGGCCGAGGGCACGTAGGCGTCCTCCAGCGCCCTGGAGAACGGCACCGGCATGAACGGCGCGCCGACGCGCAGGATCGGCCCGTCGAGTTCGTCGAAGCCCACGTCCGCCATCCGCGCCGCGACCTCCGCGCCGACGCCGAACGCCGTCACCGCCTCGTGGACGACGACCAGCCGGTGCGTGCGCTGCAAGGACGCCAGCACCGCCGCCTCGTCCCACGGCTGCAGGCTGCGCAGGTCGATCACCTCCGCCTCGATCCCCTCGCCCGCCAGCGCGCCCGCCGCGTTCGTGCAGGTATGCACCGCCGCGCCGTAGCTGACGATGGTGAGGTCGCGGCCGGGCCGCACAGTGGCGGCGCGGCCGATCGGCACCTCCTCCAGCACCTCCGGCACCTCGGCCTTCATGGCATACAGCGCCTTGTTCTCCACCACGATCACCGGGTCGGGATCGGCGATGGCCGCGCGCAGCAGGCCGTAAGCACTGGCCGGATC
>JAJZVE010001059.1 GCA_021845835.1 Pseudomonadota bacterium
CGCGACATCGCCGCCATCGCCGAGCACGGAGGGTTCCGGGAATGACGCCTCGTCCGGCCGTGGTTTCGTGAAGCGTCCCTGCTTCCGGTAGCGCACGCGAGAAGGCAAGCGTCTCGCATGCCGGATGGGCGATGACGAGCCGTTCGTGCGCGCGGCGGCCTGCGTCGGCGCAGGGCGCTGCGCTGATGCGCCGGACGGGGGCGACACCGTCAGCCTGGAGGTTGCGCCGGCGCGCGCGGCATGAGCAGTCGGACGCGGCAGCGCAAGACGCGAAGGCGTGCGCCGCCGCCCCGCCATCAGGCGCCGAGGGCTTTGACCAGCGCGGCCGCCGCCGGGTTCGTCACCTTGCCGGCGATGATGTCCCGCGCGGTCACGGGCTGGCCGTAATAGGCCTGGTCTTCGCCGGTGTGCTGCGCGATGTCGGAGCCGGACAGCGACAGGCCGCCGTACGCACCGGAGGACTTTGACCAGATCACGACATCGGCGCCGTTGAGCTGATCCTGCGTCGCCGTGTTGAAATCGGCCATTGACAGGCCGCCGCCCGCCTTCATCGTGAACGAACTCGTCTGCAGCAGCGTGTCCAGCGCTTTCTGCGACAGCACGAACATCACGACGGCGCTTTCCTCGAGCCCGATCTGCACGCCGAGGGACACGGACGTGGATTCATAGAAGGCAGGATCGCTCCAGCCGGTAGCGGTGCGGGCAAGCAGTACGCCCTGCCCGCGCGAGGCGCCCAGGCCGAGCCCGCCCTTCACAAGGTCGGGGAAGATCACGACCGCCCTGGCCTTCTGCAGCAGGTTCGCCACATTGGCGCCGCCGCTGGCCTTCATTGTGCCGACCGTGTGGGTCGCCGTATCGACAGTGCTCTGTTCCGAGCTGGTCGATGGCTGTCCGCCGGTCATTGCAGTTTGCGTGCAGCCGGCCAGCAACAGGCAACCGAGCGCAATGGACGTGGCGAAGCGGCGCCGCTCGAGCATGTGCGATCTCCTTCCGATAGATGTGATCCGGGATTCCCCAGAAGAAGGGCTTCTTCGCCGGCCACGAGGGCAGCCTATGCCCCGATCCATCCGCCCGCAACCACCAGATCGCCCGCGCATGCCAGCGCGACGGCGCTGAAGCGTCCCTGCTTCCGGTGGCGCACGGGACGCGGCAAGCCTCTCGCACGCCGGACTGACGATGCCGACCCGCTTGTGCGCGCCGCGGCCTGCTTTGGCGCATGGCGCTGCGCTGATGCGCCCTACATCATTTGAATCATCTGCGTAATCTGTGTCATTTGTGGATGACCTTGCTGCCCGGCTGCACGCCGGTGCATCTGACGCCGTAGGGCGCAGCTCGCGTCGGGCGCATGGACGGCGTGCGCTGGCGCACGCGCTGCGCTGATGCGTCGCGGGGTCATTACGAGCGTGCGCGCTTTTCGGGAGCGCCCCCTGACGCAGCGCCGGCAGCCGCGGGGGCCGGCAGCCAGTAGTTGGCAGTGGCTCCGATCAGCAGTTCCACATGGAGGATGCCGTCGCGCGCGCATTCGTCCGGGATCGGCAGCAGCGCGTCGCCGTCAGTCCAGCGCCAGCTTCGCGCGCCTTCTTCTTCAAGCCGATGGAAGCCGCGCCCCGTCGGGATGTCGGCCAGCGCGAGTCCATGCCAGCGGAATCGACGGAAGAAAGCGATGCGGTCGATCATCACGCCCAGGCGGCGATGGTCGGTACCGTCCGCATGCAACTCGGCAGGCACACCGCTGCGGGACATGATGCGCAGTTCCTTGACGCGGCCCCCAACCTTGAAGCGGTGGAGAGGCCCGGCCTGCGCACAGCCTGGGACAGGAACGCCGTCTGCCAGCAGATGGACGTTGGCATCTTTCGTCACGACATGACCGAGCTGCGCGGCGCGCGCCAGCAGGCGGCGGCGGGCCGCGGTGCGTTCCGGCCCGTCCAGCACCAGCGGCGCGCAGGCCCGGCTGGCCCAGACCTGCCAGGCAAAGTCCGGATGCAGCGTCACCGCGCCGCCGCCATTGGCGAAGGCCGCGCGGTTGCCGGTGTCGAGATAGCTCTCGCACGCCAGTTCCTCCGCCAGCAGCAGGTCGTGCTGCGCGAGTTCCACGTGCCAGTAGGTGATTTCTTCGCGCGGCTCCTGCACGATGGTGGCGCCGTTGACGAGGTAGCGGACGGGAATGAGCACGCCGCGCACGAACACCGCATGATCCGGCGAGAGCACCAGATCGCGCCGCGGCGCACCGCGCGCGAAGGCGCCGGCACGGATGCGGATGGGCCAGACATCGTGCGGGCGCGGATGGCGGCGGCAATCGACGGTGCGATGACCGAGCCAGACAACCGGAGTCAGGCCGAGTCCGCGGGCAAGAACGATGTCGCCGACGGCGAGGGATTCGACCGGGATTTCGCCCGCTTCGGTCGCGATGCGGGTGCCGGAGGCGAAACAGGCGGTTGATGCGGACTCTACGCTCCATTGGCCATAGTTCGCCGTCAGCGCGGTGTTTTGATCATAAGAGCTTCCATTTACATCGCGTTTGATATTTGGGTTTGCGAACGTGCTCCCCGATGAGTTGGGATCGTTTGGTAAATTG